>JAUICT010000033.1 GCA_030429325.1 Bacteroidia bacterium | reverse complement strand
CTTTGGGTATATGGTTCCATAGCATTTGTAGTGGTGGGCACCACTTTCCTCACCTATCTGTTCAATGTATTTGCATTGACACAGCTCAAGGCATCCACCGTTGGGGCCTTCATCTACGTACAACCTTTGATCGGAATACTGTTTGCCCTAATGTTGGGAAAAGATCATTTGTCATTGATAAAAATTCTTGCCACGGGATTGGTATTGGCAGGCGTATATTTGGCCAGTATGCGGCCTAAGCCAAGTCCATAGGTTTTTGAACAAACTTACGGGTGTCCTCTTTGGTCAAGGTCTTAAATCCTTCGGATTTTTCCATTTGGTTGAACGCATCCAGGAATTGCTGGGGCAGCCCTGTCAATTTTCGTTCTTTAAGATCGATCCAAGCGCCCATCATCTGGCATCGGGCAAAGTTTCTTCCCTTGCTGTCATAAAAATCGTGATGGAACTCAAAGAACATCCCATCTTCGCTCATCCCTTCAAAGCCCAATGAGACCTTTACAGGTTTTCCTGCGAATACTTCCTTGAAATAGTACATGTGCTCGTAAAAGACCACAGGGCCAATATTATGCTCGGCCATCCCTTTTTGGTCAAATCCCAATTGGCCCAAGTAAGCCATCCGGGTATGGCTCATAAAATTAATGTAGGCCGAATTGGCCAAATGGCGATTGGCATCCAAATCGCTCCATCTAATATCAAATTCCTTAAAAAACATAGCGGGTTATTTTGTTATGCATGCATAATAATTGTAAAATTACCATAGTTTTCAGAACTGAGTCCCATAAAGTGCGATTATAAATCCTATTTTTAAACATAGTTTAACACAAAACCCATGAGTGAAAAAGCTGAATTTATCAGAGATCTTTCCTTACCCGTTATAGCCGCTCCCATGTTTCTTATCTCCGGTCCCAAATTGGTGGTGGAGTGTTGTAAGAATGGCATTGTAGGCACCTTCCCGGCCCTTAACCAACGTACCAGTGAAGGTTTTGAGGAATGGCTCATCCAAATAAAATCGGAACTCGAACAATTTGAGAAAGAAACGGGCAAAAAACCGGCCCCTTTTGGGGTGAACCTTATTGTGCATCCCACCAACCCAAGATTGGAGGCCGATGTAAAACTCTGTATGAAACACAAAGTCCCTTTGGTCATCACCTCCTTGGGTGCCGTGAGCCAAGTGGTCAATGCGATTCACAGTTACGGTGGTCTGGTGTTTCATGATATCATTAAAAAACGACATGCCGAAAAAGCGGCCGAGGCCGGAGTGGATGGACTTATTCTGGTTTCTGCTGGAGCAGGGGGGCACGCGGGGAACATTAACCCCATGAGCTTGGTGCACGAAGTGAAAAAAATCTTCCATAAGACCATCATCCTTTCAGGGTGTATCAGTACGGGAAGGGATATCGCCACGGCCCTGCAAATGGGAGCCGATTTGGCTTATATGGGCACCCGATTTATCAATGTTGAGGAGAGCAAGGCTCCCGAAGAATATCGGAATATGATCATTGAGGCCGGTGCCAGTGATGTTGTCTACACCGCTGCTATTTCCGGGGTACATGCCAATTTTTTGGCCGCCAGCCTAAAGGCTGCCGGGATTTCGGAGGAAGATTTGAAAAAAGACCGCAAAATAGACTTTGGCAAGGAACTGAACACCGAGGCCAAAGCCTGGAAGACCATCTGGTCCGCAGGACAAGGGGTTACCTCTATTGATGACATACTGTCCGTTTCGCAACTGGTGAAAAACTTAAAACAGGAATTCAAGGAATCCATTGAAGCGCAATCCCGATTATTGGATACCTTTCCAAAGGAATGACCCCAATAATTTTTCTTTTGTATTTTGATGAGGTATAACCAACAATAACACTACCATGTACATCAAAAGAAACATCAGCTGGCATATTATTTTACTTTACGCTTGGAAAAATCTCATTTTCTTCATCCTATATGCTGGTATCATTTTTTATCTATACCATGCTTTGGGTTGGACACATATTGATATTCCTTTTCAACCCCTCTCGGTAATCGGTATTGCCGTTGCTTTCTACATTGGGTTTAAGAACAGCCAAAGTTATGATCGCTTCTGGGAAGGCAGGAAGATTTGGGGAGGCATTGTAAATTACTCCCGCACTTGGGCCAACAATGTACTGAACTTGGTGGAGAATGACCGAAAAGCACAGGTTACCCTGATTTACAGACATATTGCTTGGATCAATGCACTGCGTATCCAGTTACGACAGCCCAATAGTTTTTCCATAAAGGAAAACAGGGCCCTTGAACGCATTTTTGACAGACACGGGGAAAGGAACCCGGCTTGCGACGCGGCGGAACAGTTTTTGTCCTCAGAGGAATTGACAGATTTAGAAAGTCGAAAAAATGTGGCCACTCACCTCATCAAAAATCAAGGAAAACAATTAAATCAGCTTTTAAAAGATGGAAAAATAACCGAGTTCGATAAGCAAATCTTTCACCATGATTTGGAGGAAATGTACAACCTCCAGGGAATGTGCGAGCGCATCAAAAACACACCATTCCCTAGACAATATGCCTATTTTAGTACAATCTTCACTTGGATATTCATCCTTTTATTGCCTTTTGGCCTCCTCAATGTGTTTGAAACACAACTCTCCAGCGCAACTTCTACCCTAAACTGGTGGTATCTTGGACTTATGGTCTTCTTTTCAGTATTGATTTCCTGGATGTTCACCACAATGGAAAAGGTGGGCAGCAATAGTGAAGATCCCTTTGAGGGGCGTATCAATGATGTTCCTATGACCGCTTTGTGTCGCACCATAGAAATAGACCTCAGGGATATGTTGGATGAACAAAACCTTCCAGAGAAGGTACAACCCCAACAAAATATTTTGTACTAATGCCCCTGATTTCTTCCAGTTATGCCCCTCCTGCATTTTTCAAAAACGGACATTTGTCAACCATATATTGTGGCCTTGCCCGCAGGGTAAACGGTCTGATTCAAAAAAGGGAACGTTTGTATTTATCGGACGGGGATTTTTTGGATCTGGATTGGAGCAATTCCATCACTCCAACAAGAAAATTAGTTCTGTTGTTGCATGGTTTGGAAGGTGATGGGCAACGACCCTACATAACCGGAAGTGCGAAGCTGTTCAACCAAAATGGGTTTGATGCCTGTGCCCTAAACTACAGGGGGTGCAGCGGTGAGCCCAATACCCTGTACCGTTCCTATCATTCGGGGGTTACCGAAGATCTCGAGGAGGTGATTGCCCACATCCTCAGCAGCTATTCTTACTCGGAAATCTATCTGAATGGATTTAGCTTGGGCGGTAATCTTTTGCTCAAATATTTGGGTGAAAGAAGCACTGTCCCCAAAGAAATCAAAGGAGCTGTGGCCATATCGGTACCTTGTAGCCTACACAGTTCCTGCCAACAATTGCTTACTCTAAAGAACATACTATACGCCCAGCGGTTCAAAAGGCATTTGATTGCCAAACTAAGACAGAAACAACATCTTTTCCCGGAACGTATCACAGATTCCGATATCAAAAACATTAAGACCCTTAAGGATTTTGACGATATCTACACGAGTAGCGCGCATCAGTTTAAGGATGCGTTGGATTATTATACCCAATGCAGCTCGCTCCAGTTTCTTCACAACATCAAAGTTCCCAGTCTTATCATCAATGCAAAAAATGATTCGTTTCTTGGGTCGGACTGCTATCCTTTTCACGAAGCGGATACCAACCCCAACCTCTATCTAGAAGTTCCAAAATATGGAGGCCATGTGGGCTTTTGGGGTAAAAACAATCAAACCTATACAGAAAAGAGAAGCTTGGATTTCTTTGATTCCCTATAAATAAATCACATTCTCAAGAAAGATTGTGCCCCATACCGCAAAAACCCTTAAAAATTCGACCTTAAATACCTATCTTAGTGGCTACAATTACACAAACTACAATTACATTCAGAATGAAAAAAATACTAGTACTCTTGGCATTGGGTGCCTTTGTGGCAAGCTGTGGCGGTAAAAAGGAAGAAAAAAAGGATGGTTTTGAGGTGAGTAGGACCAAAACCGAAGAGAAAAAAGCTCAGGCCAGTGAAGGTGTGCCCGTAGATTTGGACAACAAAGGGGTGGGGCCCATAAAAAATGTTGATTTTGCTGATGAGGTCAACGAAGAGATGGCTGCGCGTGGAAAAGCCACGTTTGAATCCATTTGTGTAGCCTGCCATATGGTAGACCAACGTATGATCGGACCAGCTATGAAGGGTGTGTACGAACGAAGAAGCCCTGAGTGGGTCATGAACATGATTCTGAACCCCGATGGAATGTTAAAGGAAGACCCTATCGCCAAGGCATTGCTTAAAGAATACAACAACGCCATTATGCTGAACCAAAACCTTACGGAAGAGGAAGCCAGAGATGTGGCGGAATACCTTAGAACACTATAACTTACTAGAATAATACATCTTTGAAATGCTGTTGTCTTCCTTGAAAGCAACAGCATTTTTGTTTTTATATCAACTATGGATTCAGCATCAAATAAGAACAATGCAATCGCCTTTTATAAAATGGCGTATGAGGGAAACCCCAAAGCAGCTGTCGAAAAGTATGTGGGAGACACCTATATTCAACATAACCCAGATGTGGCCGATGGCGCAGAAGGCTTTATTTCTTATTTTGAGAGAATGCAAAAGGAATACCCAAATAAATCCATCGAATTTGTACGATGTATTTCAGAAGGAAATTTGGTTGCCCTTCACACCCATCAAATCTGGCCAGATAATGATGAGTATGTCACCATGGATTTTTTCCGTTTTGATGAAAAAGGTAAAATATGCGAACATTGGGATGCCATCCAACAAATCCCAAAAAAATCTGCCCACACCAATAAAATGTATTGATCATGAAAAAAAATATCCTAACACTGATTCTAGTTTCCGTCACTTTATCCATGTCCAATGCCCAAGACCTTACTGGTGCGTGGGAAGCCACACTTACCAATGATGAAGGGGTGGTGGTACACTATGTCACTATTGTCTCCAATGGTTTTTTCTCGGAAGCTTTCTTTGAAAAAGAAAACGGAAAGTTCCTTGGAACCAAGGGAGGCCAATTTTCTTCCAACGATGACACGCTGACCTATACCTTGGAATTTGCCTCCTTTGATCCTGATATGGTCGGCTCAACAAATTCTTTCCCTTACAGTTTTAAAGATGGAAAGCTTCATGTTGGGGAAAAGATTTGGAGTCGTATTGATGACGGCAGCCCCGGTGATTTAAAGGGTGCATGGTTAATTTCTGGACGTATGCAGGATGGAGAAGTGATCAAGCGGGATACTTCAGGTCCAAGAAAGACCATGAAAATCCTTTCCGGTACCCGATTTCAATGGATTGCCTACAATATCGAAACCAAAGCGTTCATGGGCACTGGTGGCGGTACCTATACCACCACAAATGGCAAATACACTGAACATATTGGGTTTTTCTCCAGGGACGATTCAAGAGTAGGGGCAAGTCTGGAGTTCAATTACGAACTTAAGGACGGTGATTGGCACCACTCTGGATTAAGCAGTAAGGGTCTGCCCATCTATGAGGTTTGGAGTATTCGAAAAGAGTAAAAGCACTTCTTATCAATTAATTAACCTATTATACTAAAGCTCATTATATTTTTTTTTAGTACTTTTTACCTCCATTAACCATTAATTTCCCACAAATGAAAGTTTCTACCTTTCTTTTTTGCATTGTTTTGCTATTGACGAGTTCTTGCAATCCAAAATCTGATGATTCTTCCGCATTGTTTGATATTACTTGGGAGCTGGAATACATCTCTGGCCCGCGAATTGCCTTTGAAGGCCTTTTCCCGAACAAAAAACCCCAAATAATGTTTGACCGAGAATCCGGGAAAGTCATGGGTAATGATAGTTGTAATGGCTATTCGGCAGAGTATACCATGGACGGAAATTCTATTTCTTTTGGAGAACCCGGTCCTACCACCATGATGTTCTGTGGTGGTGGCGAAAGACAATTCCTGAACATGATGCAAAAAATAGACGGATATGCCATGGAAGAAGGTAAGCTCAATTTACTAATAGGTGATGTTCCCATGATGCGTTTCAAAAAAGTTGAACCATGAAAAAGTTAATGCCACTACTCTGCTTTGTCTTACTATTTTCCGGTTGCGTGGAGAAGAAAAAAGAGGAAAGCACAACCGAGGAAGAAGCAACCAAAGAAGATACCCTACAAACCAAAACGGTTGAGCCAGTCGCTTTAAAAGTAGATGAAGGTTATTTTAAAGCCGTTGGAACCGAACCCTTTTGGGGACTAAAGGTAAAAGAGAACCGGGTGGAGTTGAACATGATGGAAGATACCATTGTCACGCCGCATACAGCCCCTATCAAAGCCCAAGATGCCAATATTAGTATGTACCGTATACAGACTGAAGCAGTTTCTTTGGATGTGATCATAGCACACAAGGAATGTACCAATGCCATGTCTGGGGAAAAGTCGCCGTATACCGTGACCATTGCCTATAAATATACGGGCGAGGAAGAAACCCATGCCCTTGAGGGATGTGGCACCTATATCACGGACTATCGACTTCATGATATCTGGGTGCTGGAAGAAATGGACGGAAAGCAGGTCTCCAAAGATGACTTTAACGGAAAAGATGTTCCCAATATGGAAATTGACATAAAAACCAATCGTTTTGCAGGATTTGCGGGTTGCAATAGAATGACAGGTGGGCTTTTCTTCGAAAAAGATGTCCTCCGATTTACCAATGCGGCCTCCACCAAAATGGCCTGCCCCAATCTCTCCGCTGAAGACAAATTCATGAAAAAGCTTCAAAGTAGCTCAACCTACAAGATTGAAAATAATCGATTGTATCTGTCCAATGGCAGTGAGGAAAACCTTCTCATTTTCAAAAAAACCGACTGAGCATGAAAAAAATAACATATATATTTCTTACGGCTCTTTTGATTGTTAGCTGCAAAACCAAAACAGAGAAAGAAAATATCGATTCCCAAGCAGATACTCCCACAATGGATAGAGTAAAACAGGCTCCTTCTTTGGAGGAGGGCTGTTATGCTTATAATGCCAATGGAAACCAGATTGTTTTTGAAATCACTGATGTCTCCGTAACCGTACTTGGGAACCTCAGCTACGCCTTAAAGGAAAAGGATGGCAATAAGGGAACCTTTGCCGGCACTCTAAACGATAGTGTTCTTCTGGGCAAATACACCTTCATGTCCGAAGGAAAGCAAAGCACCCGAGAAGTAGCCTTTTTGGTTGAGGATGGCCAACTCATTGAAGGGTTTGGGGAACTGGACAGCACCGGAACGGCATTTAAGAACATTAACGTTCTCAGTTTTAGTTCATACATGCCGTTGAGCAAAACAGAATGCGATATAGAACCCTAAAAACCCTTTCTGAAGGTCTAGCAAAATGAAAAAAGTCATATTACTATTATTGTTTCCCTTTCTTATCTCCGCACAAGACATTGCAGAAAACAAATCACAGTTCGTGGCCCTGTATACTGTTGGAAATCTTTGGGACAAAGACAAAGAACCCCAGAATCAACCCTATTTTAAGGAACATTCAGCTTTTTTGTCCAAACTTAGAAAAGAGGAAACGATTATTTTGGGCGCAAGATTCAGCGATACAGGAATGATTGTTCTAAAAGCTACTGACCTCCAATCTGCCAAAGCCTTGCTCCACCAAGACGTTGCAATCCAAAATGGACTTTTCGCAGTTGAGGTGCATCCTTTTTACCCCTTTTACAAGGGATGTCTGGAATGATCAAAGACGTTGATTTTCCTTTTTTTCACTGAGTTACAACTGCTTTTTGGTAAAAAAGCAAGCCTATCTTAATCAATAATCGGTTAATTTTATGGGATACCCTTAATTTTCTGTGTTATGACAACGAAAGTCTTTCTCCTGTTTGCCTTACTATTTAGTTTTGCCCTCACTGCACAATCCCCATCAGATTACACCATAGTCTTCACGTCGCAGGCAAAGGTCAATCTACATGAGAATGAGCGACAAAACATAAATTCATTTTTTGGGGTCGCTTTGGGCAGAAGAATAGAGCCCAAAACTGATTCTGATTGGGTATATTTTGACGGAGGTGGTTTTGTGAAATTTGCCTACCATTCCGATGAAAATATGGTATTGGACCCATCTGAATTCATTAAATCCATGCAATTGGGGCTTTTGGTGCCCTCAACGGAATATGAAGCTGTTCAATCCATTATCAAAAATTATGGCGCTCCTCCAATGCTCCCAGAAGTTGAAAAATATCAAGATCATGCCCACTTTTACTATTTTCATGCCCCAGGGGGCCAAGTCTTCCGGATTGTAAACTCAGAAAAAACACTTCCCAAAAAAGGCGGGATTCTTTTTGATGCCGAAAAAGCGGAAAAATACGGGGCAGATGACTATGGAATGAAAAAATACGTTTTTGCATTCTTAAAACGAGGCCCCAATCGTTCCCTTCCCAAAGAAGAAGCGGACGCATTGCAGATGGCCCATTTAGAGAATATTGGAAAATTGGCCCAAGAAGGCAAGTTGGTCCTTGCCGGACCATTTTTTGGCAATGATGACTTACGGGGCATTTATATTTTTAATGTGGATTCACTGGAAGAAGCCAAAAAACTTACCGAAACCGACCCTGCCATCCAAGCAGGCAGTTTAACCATGGAACTCAAGGAATGGTATGGTTCGGCCGCTCTTATGGAAGTGAACCAAATTGGCCTTACCTTGGCCAAAAAATCCATTATGGATTAATCCTTTTTCAATTATGGCAAACCTTTCTTTTTATAAATCAATCTGTTGTCCCTTCTTTTTTATTTTAGCAGTACAACTACAAGCCCAAGACATGGAATTACCGTACCATCAGATTCCCGATCATGCCGAAACATACAGTGCCGGCAATATTGTGTCACGAATGATCGATGGATTGGGTTACCGTTTTTATTGGGCCACGGAGGGTTTGACCGAAAAAGACCTGCAATACAAACCTTCATCGGATGGCCGCAGCCTTTTTGAAACCATGGAACACATCTACACCATGTCCAACAATATTGTTTTGGCCCCAGATGCAAAGCCTTATGAAAGGCCCAAGGCCCCGCTTAACTATTCCTACGAAGAGCTTCGTGAACTGACCCTTGCAAACCTACAAGCGGCCAGCCAGAAAGTTCTGGGAAAAAGCTCCAAAGAAATGGAAAGTTTTAAAGTGATTTTTAAACAAGGTGATAAACAGTCTGAATTCCCATATTGGAACATGATCAACGGGATGCTTTCCGATTGCATTTACCATACCGGCCAAATTGTCCTGATGCGAAGGGCCAGTGGCAATCCCCAAAACCCTAATGTGAATGTGTTTCTTGGAAAAACCAGAGAATAGTCTATTTGTCCACCACAACTTTATAGGTTGGATCTTCCAGCACGTTCACTTCGATAATATCATCCGCATTGGCCAACAACCTTCTACAATCCCTGCTCAGGTGTTTTAGGTGAAGTTTCTTTCCTACTTTTTTGTAGCGTTCGGTAATCTTGTTCACGGCTTCAATGGCAGACATATCCACCAATCTGCTTTCTGCAAAATCGATAACGACCTCATCGGGGTCATTGAGTACATCAAACTTTTCGGCAAACAAAGTGGTGCTGCCAAAGAAAAGAGGACCGTAAATTTCGTAATGCTTCACGCCTTCTTCATCGATATGTTTTCTCGCACGAATACGCTTTGCGTTGTCCCATGCAAACACCAAGGCAGAAATAATGACTCCCACCAAGACTGCCAAAGCCAAGTTATGAAGGAATATCGTCACCAAAGTTACCAGCACCATGACCAATACATCGGATTTAGGCATACGACGGAAGGTCTTTAAACTCGCCCATTCAAAAGTTCCCAATGCCACCATGATCATTAGCCCTGTCAATGCGGCCATAGGCACTTTTTCAATAAGACTTGACCCAAACATGATGAACACCAACAACATTAACGCAGCAAAAATTCCAGACAGTCGTGCCCTGGCACCATTGGAAGTATTGATCAAACTCTGCCCGATCATGGCACAACCACCCATTCCGGAAAAGAACCCTGAAAGGATGTTGGCCGTACCTTGAGCCACGGCCTCCTTGTTCCCCCTACCCCGGGTCTCGGTAATTTCATCAACAATATTCAAGGTGAGCAAACTCTCGATCAAACCTACGCCTGCCACGATAGCCGCATAGGGAAATATAATCTGTAGGGTTTCCAAAGTAAAGGGCAGATCAGGGATATGAAAAGGAGGGAAAGTTCCTTCAATGGAAGCGATATCGCCAATGGTCCGGGTATCCAGCCCCAAGAAAAATACAAGACCGAACACCAAAAGAATTGCGGCCAAAGACGCTGGAATCACCTTGGTCAATTTGGGAAGTCCCCAAATAACGATCATGGTCAATAGTACCAATCCAAGAAAGATGAACAAAGTGCTCCCGGTCAACCATTCGCCATCCGCAGTTTTAAATTGGCTCATTTGCGACATAAAAATAATGACGGCCAAGCCGTTCACAAACCCAAAGATCACGGGATGGGGCACCAAGCGCATCAACTTCCCCAAGCGGAGCAATCCGGCAGTCATCTGCAAAATTCCTGCAAGAACCACCGTTGCAAAAACATACTCAACTCCATATTGCTTTGCCAAACTCACAATGACCACGGCCACGGCTCCAGTAGCACCAGAAATCATTCCCGGTCTACCTCCCAAAATGGAAGTGACCAAGCCCATTACAAACGCAGCGTATAGTCCAGTTAAGGGAGACAACCCTGCAATAAAGGCAAATGCAATAGCTTCGGGCACCAAGGCAAGTGCAACGGTCAAGCCCGATAAAATTTCTGTGCGATAGTTTACTTTTTGGGAAAAATCAAAAAGGTTGAGATATTTTTTCATGGCTTCTTTCTTGAAGCGGGCAAAAGTAGCACTATTAAACACAAGACCCTAATAAGCTCCTTATTTTTAAGGATTTGATGATCTACCAGTTGGTCAATCCCAATACCTTTTCATCCAACGCGCTTAATTTTGTGGTTTCGTATTTTACCTACCCCTAATTTTATCACTTTAAGGAACATGGTTTCCCCGAGTGAAAGGAT
>JAUICT010000509.1 GCA_030429325.1 Bacteroidia bacterium | reverse complement strand
CCTACTCGTTTGGGGGGTTTACCTTGGGTTATTTTTTAAACCTCATAGTAATCATTGGCTTACTATTTTACTGGGTCTATGCCTCCTTGTTTCGGTTCAAGGCTACCGACACTTTTTCCAAAGCGCTACTGTATTTAGTGTATGGAATTCTGATTTTTTTCTTTATCTCTAGCTTTAATAGACGTGTACAGGCCCAATGGGCCATTGTTATTTCCATCCCTTTGGTGGTTATGGCGTTCAACTATCTCATGGATAATTCCAAGAGCAGAAAATGGATGTATCGTATGGGAATTGTAAGTGTACTGCTTCTTTTTTATGCAAGGGCATGGTTAATATATCAGCCCCTATTTCCTAAGATATATGAAACCCATGGCAACGAAGAATGGGTAAGTGATCTGCATAAAAAGGCAAAGGATTATCCAGTGGTATTTGAAAATTCGTATCGCCGTTCCCCCATGTACGAGTACCATACAGGAATACCTACTTTTTCGCTGAACAATTATATGTATCGAAAAAATCAATACTCCATAGATGGTTCCGAGGAAAGGGTAAGAGGTAAAAAGGTGGTCTATATTACCCAATACAGAAAAAGTGGGGACCTACAATACATTGATCAGGACAGCACTGTCTTTCATGGCATATTTATAGATGATTTTCAGTCCTACAGAAAATTGAAGTGCATTGTAACCAAAACAGAAACAGGTAGTGGATACGACTTAAAAGTTTACAATCCCTATCCATTTGATATTTTACTTGAGAATTTAAAATATACCATTTCCTATTCCAATCCCTATAAACAAGTAAAGGAAATGCTGCCACAAAAAGTGACCAACCTATATCCGGAAAGTGCCTACCTAAAAAGCAAGGACACCGCCCATTATAAGTTTGAACTTCCATTACCCAAGAAAATAGACAATCCAACTTATTTTAGGATTGGTATATCGGAAAACGGATTACCCCCCGGTTTAAACGGAACGCCAATAAAAATCCAAGAATGATACCGATTGAGAAAACCATCAATTCTTCGGATTGGATGACCATTGTCCTGTTTATGGCCCTTTTCGTGCTTGCCTTGGGAAAATATTTGTACCACAACAGGTTTGTGAATTTTATAATACTGCCTTTTAACGACAAATATGTACTGCTACACAAAAAGGGGCATCTCTTAAACTGGTTTCATATATGGCTTACCCTTTTCCAATTGGCCAACCTTTCCCTTTTTGTTTTTCTGTCGTTAAAGATTTTTGATGCCCTGCCGGAAGGCCCATCCCTAATGGTATTTTTCATACTGATGGGGTTTCTGGCCCTTTTTCAGCTGTTTAAATTTTCTGTTCAATTCCTAAAGGCCTATGTGTTCAACACCCAAGAACTTGTGTCGGAATTGGTGTTCAGTAAGACATCCTATTTCAACTATAGCGGTCTTGTGCTCTGCGCTGCCAATATAATTTTGATTTACATCCTAAAGGACTCCAAAATAGTGGTTTATGCCGCAATAGTCTTAATTCTTCTTATAAATGGCATCGGAATCGCAAAGCTGCTGAAGAACTATCAAAAAGCCATGTTTCCGTATTTTGTCTATTTTATTTTGTACCTTTGCGCACTCGAAATTGCGCCCTTGGTGATAATTGGAAGCTACCTAAAAGATTGAAAAGCTTATGAAAGTAAAAACAATTTTGGTTTCCCAACCAGAACCCAAAATCGAAAACTCTCCCTACTCACGGTTGATCGAGAAAGAAAAGGTTAAAGTAGACTTTAGGCCTTTTATCCATGTAGAGGGAGTTGAAGCCAAAAATGTAAGGCAGCAAAAAATCGATCTGAACAACTTTACGGCAATTATCCTGACCAGCAGAAACTCTGTTGATCATTTTTTCAGAATTGCCGAGGAGATGCGTTTTAAGGTTCCTGACACCATGAAGTATTTTTGTCAATCAGAGGCAGTCGCCTACTACTTGCAAAAATATGTGGTCTATAGAAAGCGTAAAATCTATGTTGGTAAGCGTACGTTCAATGAACTGGTTCCGCTTATCAAAAAATATAAGGATGAGAAATTCCTTTTACCTTCTTCCGACGCGCTTAAGGCAGCAGTGCCCCAGGCTTTGGATGAGTTGGGCATAGATTGGAAACGCGGTATTTTCTATAAAACGGTCATCAGTGACCTTTCAGACCTTAGAAACGTTTATTACGATGTATTGGTA
>JAUICT010000508.1 GCA_030429325.1 Bacteroidia bacterium | reverse complement strand
CGATTTGAAAGGAGTGGTACAGGCCATGGATTTTCTCCCCCAGAACAACAGAAAAGTTGATGGAATCCCCTTTAAAGGGGAAGACCTTTCTGCAAAAGGAAAGAACGTAATCGTTATTGGCGGAGGCGACACCGGTTCGGACTGTATTGGAACCTCCATCCGTCATGGAGCTACCTCGGTGGTAAACTTTGAAATTATGCCAAAGGGAACACCTGAGCGACCTGAGGGACAACCTTGGCCGTTTTGGCCCATGCGTTTGCGAACCAGTACATCCCATAAAGAAGGTGCTGAACGTGTTTTTAGTATTTCTACCAAAAAATTTGTAGGTGACGACAATGGCAATCTAAAAGGATTGGTCACCACTGAAGTGGTGTGGGAAAAAGCACCCGGACAACGCCCTGTTCTAAAAGAAGTTGAGGGCACTGAAAAAGAATGGGAATGTGATTTGGCACTTTTGGCCTTAGGATTTACCGGTTCTGAAACTACCATAGCTGACCAACTGGGTCTGGAAATGGATCCCAGGACCAACATTAAAGCCTCGGCCGTCAATTACAAAACCAATGTCCCTGGCGTTTTTGTGGCGGGAGACCAGAGAAGAGGTCAATCCCTTATTGTTTGGGCCATATCTGAAGGCAGACAGGCCGCTCACCATGTAGACACCTACCTTATGGGGCAATCCAACCTTCCTCTGAAAGGAGAAGGCGATTTACCCAGAGTTTAATACGTGTAAATACCCAACCAAACCATACGGAACTCCTTGGGAATTTTTTCTCAAGGAGTTTTTTTATGTCATCAAGGTTTTGTTTCAAATAGAATTGCACACTAATGAACAGCAATTCCCACCAACCCCAACACATTCATTATCAATCATACACAGATACCCGCCAAACATACAATACACGCAATGAATGTATAAAAACAGCCCTATATTTAAAGAAGTCCCTTTCAACCAAAAGATGTACACACTTTGGCCTTAAGCTTATAATGGATGCTATGGTTATTATATTAACCAAAAAACCAATTATGAGAACTTCACTAACTCTACTTGTTTTAATCAGCATTCTATTTTCCTGCAAACAACAAGAAAAGAACAAGGTATCCGACGAAAATGCCTCAATCAACAAAATTTCTCCTGTAGAAAAGGGAGAGGTACACGTACTAACTAAAAGCATGGAATTTATTGCAGCAGATACCCTTTTAGCTGGATGGAATACCTTTATCTATGAAAACCAGTCAACAGAGGTACATTTCATTTTACTTGATAAGTATCCGGAGGGCAAGACCGTTGCAAACACCAAAGCCGAGGTAATACCCCCTTTTGATGAAGGCATGAAACTTATCATGGAGGGCGACATGGACAATGCCGTAGCGGCTTTTGGAAAATTACCAGATTGGTTTCATCAGATAAAATTCTGTGGTGGAACCGGTTTTATCTCTCCCAAACGTACTACCCAAAGCACAGTATATCTAGAACCCGGTCGCTATGCCATGGAATGCTATGTTAAAATGTTCAATGGGGAATGGCATACTTCACATGGCATGATAAAAGAGTTCATGGTATCGGATAAAGCCACAACGCTGTCGCAGCCTAAACCAACAGCCACCATAGACATCTCCAGTACGGCCGGCATTATTCTTAAAGACAGCCTATCTAAAGGAAAGCAGATTATTGAAACCAACTTTCTAGATCAAAAAGCCTACGAACACTTTGTGGGTCATGATATAAATCTGGTGAAATATGAAAATAACGCTTCCATGGATTCTTTGCTCTTATGGATGAACTGGATGAATCCAAGGGGATTACGCTCCCCCTCTCCCGAAGGCTTTACTTTTTTGGGTGGGATGAACAACTTATCAGCAGGAGATAAAGGCTATTTTGAGGCAGATTTAGTCCCCGGCAATTATGTTCTTATATCCGAAGTCCCCGAAGCCGATAAGAAAAAGTTGATGCACACCTTTACCATCGAATAACAACATCATAAATTTCAGAAACAAAAAAAGCCCTCTACTTACGTAAAGGGCTTTGAGGAAGGCGGCGACCTACTCTCCCACCTGGTGTGGCAGTACCATCGGCGCAAACGGGCTTAACTTCCCTGTTCGGAATGGAAAGGGGTGGACCCCGTCGCCATGGCCACCTAGATTTTATCCTGGACTCGTTCCAGGACCTCCTTGTCCAAAGGTCATAAGGTGCAAGAAGGGAATTTCA
>JAUICT010000507.1 GCA_030429325.1 Bacteroidia bacterium | reverse complement strand
TAACGGATAGAGAAAATCACAATCCTTTTCAAATCCCAAAGCTTTCCAAATACCGTATGCCACTTGCATTAAAAGTCATACTTTTGGACAAAATTCTGTGGATTTGAAAAGGATTTCTTTTTTCATTCTGATTTTATCGCTTTATACGGCCATTGCCCAAGAAGAGACACCGCAAACCCAAAGTAGGCAAATCAATATTGTGTACGGGGCCAATTTTACCAAAAATGAGAGCGAGTATCCCGGGGCTTCCATTTTTAGCCGGGATGATGAGCGCCAAGTACAGTTTGAACACCAAGGTGCCGACCTTTGGTGCGATATCGCCATATTCTATTCCAAAGAAAATAGGCTGAGGGCCCTAGGCAATGTTAGGCTTCAACAAGGGGATTCCATTGAAATGAACAGCGCTAAACTGGATTGGAACGGAAACACCAGTTTGGCCAAGGCCTGGGAAAATGTAGACCTTTCCGATGGAAAAATGACCCTGACCACGGACACTCTTTATTTTGACCGGGAAAAGCAGATTTCTTACTACAATTCTGGGGGTAAGGTGGTCGATTCCGTCAATGTACTCACCAGTAAAATTGGCACGTACTTTACCGAACTCAAAAAAGTCCAGTTCAAAGACAAAGTCCATATAGACAATCCCGAGTATAGTATCGATTCAGAGCAACTGGATTACTACCGGATTTCCAAAAATGCATACATGTACGGCCCATCCACCATTACAGGGGAAGACTATAAAATCTACTGCGAACGTGGTTTTTATGATACCAAGGTAGAACAAGGTTATGGCATAAAAAACACCCGAATTGATTACGACAACAAAATTATAAAAGGAGACAGCCTATACTTTGACAAGGCCACGGAGTTTGCTTCGGGAACCAACAACATTAAAATTACCGACACCATCAATAACAGCGTAATAAAAGCGCACCACGCCGAGGTATTCAAGGCGAAGGATTCCGTTTTTGCCACCAAAAGAGCCGTCTCCATAAGCTTGGTACAGAACGATTCGCTATACATGCACGGAGATACCTTGATGGCCACCGGTAAAACTGAAAATCGGATTGTCAGGGCCTTCCGAAATGCCAAATTCTACAAGACAGACTTGAGCGGCAAATGTGATTCCATCCATTTTAGTGAAAAGACCGGAATCACCCAACTGATCACAAATCCCATTCTTTGGAACGTGGATAACCAAATTACGGGAGACAGCATCCATTTGATCACAGATTTGGAAACCGAAAAACTGGATTCCCTCAAAGTCCTGGAAAATGCGTTCATCATTTCTTTGGATACCATCAGCGGCACAGGATACAATCAAGCCAAGGGCAAAGACCTCTTCGGAAAATTCATCGAAAATGAGCTCAAAATCATAGACTTGGTCAAAAACACCGAGGTTATTTATTACGTATATAATGATGACGAAGAACTTATCGGCATAGACAAGACCATTTGCAGTAGAATACGCTTGCTCATGGCCAACAACGATATTGAGGACATCACCTTTTTTGTGAATCCGGACGGGGACATTTTCCCAGAAAAGGATTTACCCGTGGAGAGCAGAAAATTAAAAGGCTTTGTTTGGCGTGGCGATGAGCGTATTCGCTCCAAAGATGAAATTTTTGATGAGGACGACAATAACATCGAACTGGTAAAGATTCGGGGTATTGAAAACCCTATAGATATTGATGCGGAGGAAGAAGAACGGAGCAAAAATGAGAACGACCCCGTCAATGCCATCAATTCCAAAGCTACGAAGCCCAAGAAAACACAGGTTACCAAAGCACAAAGACCCTAATGTCCAAATCGGATTTTTTCACATATCAGGCCCAAACCACCCCACATCCCTTAGGCTTGGAGATTTCCCATGCCAAAGGCAGCTATATCCATGATGTACATGGCAATGCCCATTTGGATTTTGTGGCAGGGGTATCCGCCTGTGGTTTGGGACACTCCCATCCCAAGGTGGTGAAGGCCATAAAAGAGCAAGTGGACCGTTACATGCACGTAATGGTCTATGGTGAGTATGTGCAACAACCTGCAGTGGAATTTTCCAAATTGTTGGCTTCCCATCTTCCAGAAAACCTAGAGACCACCTATTTGGTAAATTCGGGAACCGAAGCCATGGAAGGTGCTTTAAAATTGGCCCGAAGGTATACGGGACGTTCCCAAATTGTCGCTGCCAACAAGGCGTATCACGGCAAT
>JAUICT010000506.1 GCA_030429325.1 Bacteroidia bacterium | reverse complement strand
ATGAGTTGTTGCTCCACCTAATGTTTCGTTGTCTATTGATTCTCCAATCGCCGCTTTTACCAAGTAAGACCCAGCCAAGAAAATGCTACCTGTTTTATCTACAATTAAGGCTTCATCGCTCATAATAGGCAGGTAAGCTCCCCCAGCTACGCAAGACCCCATAACTGCAGAAATTTGTGTAATACCCATACTACTCATAATCGCATTGTTTCTAAAAATTCTTCCAAAATGTTCTTTATCTGGAAAGATTTCATCCTGCATGGGTAGATAAACGCCGGCGCTATCCACCAAATAAATGATAGGCAGTTTGTTTTCTATAGCTATCTCCTGGGCTCTTAAATTCTTTTTAGCTGTTATAGGAAACCAAGCACCTGCTTTTACCGTGGCATCATTGGCCACTACCACACATTGCTTTCCTTGGATATATCCTATTTTCACCACCACCCCGGCAGACGGACATCCGCCATGGTCCCCATACATGCCATCTCCTGCAAACGCACCAATTTCAACTGCATCGGAATTGGGGTCCAACAAATAATCAATCCGCTCACGGGCGGTCATTTTACCTTTTTCATGATGCTTTTCAATGCGTTTTTTCCCTCCACCCAGTTTAACCTCGGCTAGTCGTTTCCTTAGTTGGGAAAGCATCAATTTATTGTGGTCTTCGTTTTTATTGAAGTTGATATCCATGTACTGTCAATTTCTTCTTATTGGCTAAAGATAAGGAGTTATAATCATTACTTTTGATCCCATATGGAAACTAAGATACGATGGGGCATCGTGGGCCCGGGAAAAATTGCACGAAAGTTTATATCGGATTTACATTTGGTGGAAGATGCCGAGGTTGCAGCAGTAGCTTCCCGTTCATTGAAAAAGGCACAGGATTTTGCAGACGAATATGCCATTGAAAATGTGTTTGGAAGTTATGAAGAGATGTTTGCTTCGGATACTGTGGATGTGGTTTATATTGCCACGCCACATCGATTCCATCAAGCATTGACCTTACAAGCCCTAGAATCCGGAAAGCACGTACTTTGCGAAAAGCCTTTGGGGGTGAGCAAACCCGAGGTTCAGGAAATGGTAGGTGCGGCCAAACGGAACAAGGTTTTTCTTATGGAAGCACTGTGGTCCCGATTTAATCCGGCCATTCAAAAAGTAAAGCAGTTAGTAGATGATGGGGAGATAGGGGATTTGACCCACATTAATGCAGATTTTGGGTTTTATGCCTTGGATAGGGATGAGGATTCCCGGGTGCTTAACCTGGATTTAGCTTCCGGTTCTTTATTGGATATTGGTATTTATCCCATCTTTTTGGCCTACCTATTTTTGGGCAAGCCTAAGGAAATATATGCGGCATCAAATTTTCATCCTAATGGAACGGAATTACAGACCTCAATGATTTTCCAATATCCCAAGGCACAAGCCGTGCTTTATAGTGGATTTACCAGTAGAACCCGAACTGAAGCGGAAATATCAGGAAGCCAAGGTGAAATTTTCCTTCCTTCCCGATGGCATGAGGCCGATGGGTATACCTTATTGAAAAATGGTGTTTCTGAAACCTTTGAGCATCCATTAAAAGGAATAGGGTTTTATTATGAGATTTTAGAGGTTCATCAATGTTTGAGGGCAAAGAAAATTGAAAGTGATTTGTGGTCGCATCAAAATAGTTTGGATGTGGCTGAATTACTGGATACTGTGCGTGAAAAATGCGGGATTCGGTTCCCTTTTGAGGGATAATCGACAAATAACCATTTTGGAATAGTCCATTTTTTACGATATTTGACCTTCTACTGAACGATACATATGGGAATGAACAAAAATACTGTGCTCGCTTGGGCCACTTGGATTATGATTTTTGTGGGAATCGGAATGATAGCGCTTGGCGCTTTCAAGTACGATGAAGTGGCCGGATACGGTTTTGGAGCAGTGGGCATAGGCTTTTTTGCCGTAGCTTGGGTTTTCAATGCACTCAAGGGACGGGTATAAAGTTCTCTTTTCTTAATTTTTAAACACAACCAAATGTCAGACGATAAAAAGGTCATTTTTTCAATGTCCGGGGTTACCAAGACCTTTAAAACGGCCAATACCCCTGTACTTAAAAATATTTATCTCAGCTTCTTCTATGGGGCCAAGATTGGGATTCTGGGTCTCAATGGTTCCGGTAAATCCACCTTGCTCAAGATTATTGCCGGAGTGGATAAGAACTATCAGGGTGATG
>JAUICT010000032.1 GCA_030429325.1 Bacteroidia bacterium | reverse complement strand
GTTGCCTTTACCAAAATCCATGGTGCCGAAAAAGCATTTAGGGAACTGGAGCAATTGGAGCAAAAAAACGATTTTGCCAATCATGCGCTGTTCCATGCCATCAAGGCCGAACTTTGGTCCGATTTAGGAAAACCCGATAAACAAAAAGCTGCTTTGGAAAAAGCCATTTCACTCACCGAAAACGAATTGGTCAAAAACCATTATAGGAAGAAAAGAATTTTTAAACCTCTCTCAAAATAGCGCACAAAAAAACATGGGCCATTTATAACCCATGTTCGATTTAAATATGTGTTTTAATTGGAGAGGTCTATAATTCCCAACCTTTACGATAGTCTCTAGTGACCCACTCGTTGGCTTTGTCGTAATTGGTTATCTTCATGTTTTCACCATCCCAGAAAAGTTTGCGTCTTCCTGGGTAGTCGTAAGGATCCCAATCCCCCACTTTTTTACCTTCCTTCAATACTTTGTATTGATAGGCTTTTACGGCCAAGTTGCCCATAAGTACTGTTTCGGTCAAAGGACCTGCTTTTGAGAAGTCTGAAGAAGTGGAGCCGCCTTTCAGGCACACATCCACAAAGTTGGCAATGTGTCCGCCCATACTGCCGGGTACTCTTGGGTATTTGGCCTTTGGGGTTTTGTACAGATCCATCATGTCGGTTGGTAGTAGACGTGCATTCTGGGAGTATGTATCGCAAACCAAAATGCCCCGTTCGCCATACATGATGGTTCCACCATCCCTG
Organism: Bacteroidia bacterium; assembly: GCA_030429325.1. Taxonomy (GTDB): domain Bacteria; phylum Bacteroidota; class Bacteroidia; order Flavobacteriales; family Flavobacteriaceae; genus Flagellimonas. The sequence goes on along the minus strand of JAUICT010000032.1, from coordinate 10,574 downwards.
TTGCCTACCATTTCGCCATCCTTCAGCTCATCTGGCAAATCTGGCATTAAACCACCATCATACCAGTTCAAGGCAATATCCCCGTGGTATTCATGGTCAAATTTTAGGTGTATTTTGGAAGAAGGCGGGCAAGAAGGACTGTAATCAGCTTCAACAAAATCGCCTACCCAAACCGTGGTGCAGCTTGCTTCAGCTTCAGTTGGATACCCCAAATCAAGCACGCTGAACGGGGTTTCCATGATATGGCAGCCCATATCGCCCAAAGCGCCTGTTCCAAAATCCCACCAACCACGCCATTTAAATGGCAGGTAAGCTTCATTATAATCCCGCATGGCGGCCGGGCCTAACCATAAATCCCAATCCAGTTCCTTTGGCACCCGTTGTTTTTCCGTTGGTACGGCAACCCCTTGTGGCCACACAGGACGGTTGGTCCAACAATCAATGGTATGGATCTTTCCAATAATTCCTGATTCTACCCACTCGCGAGCAATACGGCTGTCATCACTGGAAGCTCCTTGGTTCCCCATTTGGGTAACAATGCCATTTTCTTTGGCCACTTGGGTCATCAATCTGGCTTCATGGATATTGTGGGTCAAGGGTTTTTCAACATAGGCGTGTTTTTTCTCCCGCATAAATGGAAGTGCTATGGTAGCGTGGGTGTGATCGGGAGTTGCTACCATAATGGCATCTATATCACTCAAATGCTTGTCAAAGACCTTTCTATAATCTTTATATCGCTTAACATCGGGGAAACGTTCGTAGGTACTCTTGGCCCGTCTATCGTCTACATCACAGAACGAGACAAACTTCACTTTTCCGGTATCATTGAGTCCGCCGATCACACCACTTCCCCTACCACCGACACCAAAAGCGCCAACATAAAGCGTATCACTTGGAGGAACATGGGTTTTGCCCAGAACGTGACTGGGTACAATGGAAAACGCAGCGGAGGCCGCTGCGGCATTTTGAATGAATTTTCTTCTTTGCATTGTGTTAGGTTTGATTCAGATTACAAGATACAAAAAACTGCTAGAGACAAAAGCCTTATCTATCACCGTTCCATTCACTAAAAAACTGATTTAAATAGGCTTCCATGAACTGGTGTCTCTGCAATGCCAGTTTTTTGCCAGTTTCTGTGTTCATGCGGTCCTTGAGCAGTAGTAGCTTTTCGTAAAAATGGTTAATGGTCGGGGCTTTGGATGCCTTATATTCCTCTTTGGTCATGTTGGGGTTGGGAGGAATGTTGGGGTCGTACATCGCCCTATTTTTAAAGCCTCCATAATTAAAGGTTCGGGCAATACCTATAGCGCCAATGGCGTCCAGACGATCGGCGTCTTGGACCACTTCAAGTTCTTTGGAGGTGAAGGGTGCCTTATTTTTCTCCAAGCTGTTTTTAAAGGACATATGCTGGATGATGTTCACCACATGATCAATAACGGACTTGTCCACTTGTTGGGATTGCAGAAACTTTTTGGCCAATTCCGGGCCTATGGATTCATTCCCTTGATGGAATTTGGGATCGGCAATATCGTGCAACAATGCTGCGAGTTCCACAACTAGGATATTTACCTTTTCATATTTGGATAATAATCTTGTTGTGTTGAAGACACGTTGAATATGAAACCAATCATGGCCTCCTTCTGCATTTTCCAATTCTTTTTTTACGAAGGAAATGGTGTTTTGTATAAGTTGGTCGTGATTCATTAGTCCGTGGTTATTCCAGAAGCGATGGTGGCTTCAACTTGAGCAATGAGTTCATCAACATTCCCTTTGTTTTCAACAGGCGGATGCACTTTGAATTTGAGATGGGAGCCCAACCCCATGGGAAATTTTCCGTAGCGTAGCAATTTCCAAGAGTTGTTAATACTGATAGGTACTATCAAGGCGGAAGGGGCATTTTTCATCAACACTTTCAGTCCAGTGGTCCTGAACGGTTTGGGAACGCCATTTCTGCTGCGGGTTCCTTCAGGAAAAATCACCGCGCTCCGGTGGTGCTTTTCAATATACTTGCCCAATTTTTGCAACTCGGCAATGGACTGTTTGGGGTCTTTTCTATCAATCAATGCCGAACCACCATGCCTCAAGTTAAAAGAAACGCTTGGGATACCTTTGCCTAGTTCAATTTTACTCACAAACTTGGGATGATATTTTCGCATGTACCAAATAATAGGAGGGATGTCGTACATGCTCTGATGGTTGGAAACCATAATCAAAGGTCTATCTGTTGGAACATTTTGGGTGTTTTCAAAGGTATATCGGGTGCCCAATAGGTTGGTACATCGCATAATGAGCCAATTGAGGATGGAAACACTTGCTTTGTGGGCATTGTACCCAAAAATCTTTAGACAGACCCATTGGATGGGATGAAAAATGACCAAAACCAATCCAAAACAAATGAAGAATAGTGAGGTAAGTAGATAGGAAAACAATTTAACCATGGTCATTTTCGGATGTTCAGTTAGTGGTAGTGTGTAAAAATAAAAAAACCACCCTTTAAGGGTGGTCAGTTTTTAAACGGAAGTATTAATTTAACAAAATTCGTTATAGGCTTCCATCAAATTTTCAGCGATAAGCTCAGCAGGTCTGCCTTCAATGTGGTGTCTTTCGATCATGTGAACCAACTCCCCATCTTTAAACAGGGCCATACTTGGCGATGAAGGAGGAAAAGGCACCATGTGGTTTCTTGCCGTGTTCACGGCATCGGTGTCCACTCCAGCAAATACGGTGGCCAAATGGTCTGGTTTTTTGGTATTCTGCAAGCTTAGCTTTGCAGCAGGTCTCGCATTCGCGGCGGCACAACCGCAAACCGAATTGACCACGATCAAAGTGGTGCCCTTTTGCTTAAGGGCGTTCTCAACAGCTTCACTTGTATATAGTTCTTCAAACCCGGCGGTTGCCAAGTCTGCACGCATAGGTTTTACCAATTCTTCGGGATACATAAGCTCATTTTTAATTAAAGTTCAAAGATACGGTTTTTGTGGTTCTTTTTCATGCTCATTAACATGCTATAAAGAATGGTTTGTTCTGCAAAGCACTATATTTGAGCTTTAAATTTTTAAAGAATGATCAAGTGGGTGGCCGCTTTTCTCGGCTATTTCTTATTTCGGTTTCCTGGGGCTATTTTGGGGTTTGTTGTTGGAAGTTTGCTAGATAGTCTAGGAGGATCGGGCGGTAGACGTGGAACAGTGTTCCAAGATTTTACAAGACAGACGGTTTCCCCGGCCGATTTTGAACTGAACCTACTCTCTCTTTGCTCCATTATCATTAAAGCCGATGGACAAGTGAGCCAACGGGAATTGGACTATGTTAGACAATATTTTTTGAGCACCTACGGAAAGGAAAAGGCCAATGCTATTTTCAGAACGTTCAATGAAGTGATCAAGAAAAGGGAAATCTCTGCCCAACGGATTTGTGCCTTTATGGTCCAACGCACCCGTTACGAGGTACGGTTGCAATTGCTTCATTTTTTGTTCGGTATTGCCCAGGCCGATGGACAGGTAAGTAAAGCTGAGACTGCCAAGTTAAGGGAGATTGCCGGATATCTACGTGTTGGGATGCATGATTTTGAAAGTATCATGGCCATGTTCATTAAATCTGCCGACAATGCCTACAAGATTTTGGAGATAGGAAGAAATGCTTCTGATGAAGAAGTGAAAAAAGCATATCGGAATATGGCCAAAAAGTACCATCCAGATCGCGTAGTAACAGAAGATGAGGCTATAAAGAAGGGAGCTGAGGAGAAGTTCAAAGAAGTACAAAAGGCCTATGAGACCATTCAGAAGGAACGTGGGATTTCTTAGGTTTAGTTAGGAGTTAGGAGTTAGGAGTTGGAATGGAAAGCTGACTTGAAATTTAAATAGATAAGTATGCAAGAATTTTTGTTTTACATTAAGTTGGGGTTGAATCACGTTCTCGATTTTGGTGCGTATGACCATATTCTATTTCTATCGGCCTTGGCCATTCCCTTTACATTTAAACATTGGAAACGTGTAGTGATCTTGGCGACTGTATTTACCATTGCCCATTGTGTGTCTTTGGCACTTTCGGTATACGAGGTTTTTACGGTTGATGTAGGGCTTATAGAGTTTCTCATACCCGTTACCATTTTGCTTACCGCTCTCTTTAATTTTACCTATGTGTTTAAAGAGGCAATGCAGGTAGGGTTGTATCTGCACCTACTGGCCACTGCGTTTTTTGGACTTATTCATGGATTTGGCTTTTCCAATTACTTTAAAATGCTCATGGCGGAAGAGGAAGACAAGATTACCCCATTGTTGGGCTTTGCAACCGGAATAGAACTTTCCCAAGTCACCATAATCTTGGTGATTTTGGCATTGGCTTATATGGCCTTGGACCTGCTCAAGGTGAAAAGGACAGTTTATATTGCCGTAACCTCCATTTTGGTGATAGCCATTACAATACCCTTGCTCATTGCAACGTTTCCCATGTAGGAGCTTCGTTAAATTTAATCGAATAAGGTTGTACGGGTCTTCCAAAGCGGGTATATTTAATTATTCTCGACTTATTTAATGGATTTTATGAAGGAGAGCAAACAAGAAAAGTACGACAAAGCTTACCTGCGGATGGCATTGGAATGGGGAAAACTTTCCTATTGCAAAAGAAGACAAGTAGGGGCCATTATCGTAAAGAATAGAATGATCATATCTGATGGGTATAACGGAACACCCACCGGCTTTGAAAATATCTGTGAAGACGATGAAGGGTATACCAAATGGTATGTGCTTCATGCTGAAGCCAATGCCATATTGAAGGTGGCCTCCTCAACCCAATCCTGTGAGGGTGCTACCTTGTACATTACCTTGTCCCCATGTAGGGAGTGCAGCAAATTGGTGCACCAGTCTGGCATAAAACGTGTGGTGTACCAAACTGCATACAAAGATGACTCAGGATTGAAATTTTTGGAACGGGCCGGTGTTGAAATCGTTCACATGCCTGTTCTGGAGGAAATGGTATAAGCCTCAACTCTTGCTATTATGAAGAAAATTAATGGATATATATGGCCCACATTGCTTGCTCTTGCCGTAGCCATAGGAATTTTTATAGGAGGGAAGCTCCATTTTAATGATACTCCCGAAAAACTGTTCTCAACCAATTCCAAAAAAGACAAACTCAACAGGCTTATAGATTATATAGACTATGAGTATGTTGATGAAATAGATACCGATAGTATTGTTGATGTTACCGTGAACAATATCTTGGGCAAGTTAGATCCACATTCGGTATACATCCCTAAAAGTGAAATGGATGAAGTTTCAGAAAACATGAAAGGGGATTTTGCCGGTATAGGGGTAAGTTTTTATATGTACAAGGATACCATCACGGTAATACGGACCATAAAAAATGGGCCAAGCCATATCAGTGGCATTAAAGCTGGGGATCGCATTTTAACAGCAAACAACGACACTCTTTTTGGCAGACGCGTACCCAATAGTGAGGTGGTCTCCAAACTCAAGGGTAAGATTGGCACCAAGGTAGATCTTAAAGTTTTCCGAAAAGCTGAAAACAAAACCCTGGATATCACGGTTACCCGCGGCCATGTGCCCATCCGAAGTGTGGATGCGTATTATATGCTCACCAAAGATATGGGGTACATCAAGATCAATCGCTTTGCTGAGTCGACCTTCAAAGAATTTAAGGATGCCCTAAAAAAACTAAAACTGCGAGGAGCGGAAAAATTGGTACTTGATCTTAGGGACAATCCCGGTGGTTATCTGGGTATTGCCGAGAAACTGGCAGATGAGTTCTTGGAAGATGACAAGTTGATTCTCTTCACCAAAAACAAGAAGGGAAGAGTAAAAAAGGCCTATGCGACCAGCAAGGGGGATTTTGAGAACAAACCAGTATATGTATTGATCAATGAACGTTCTGCATCGGCCAGTGAGATTATTGCAGGGGCGCTTCAGGATAATGACATAGGAACCATTGTGGGAAGACGTTCCTTTGGTAAGGGATTGGTACAACGTGAAATGGATTTAGGTGATGGTTCCGCCGTGCGCCTCACCGTATCCAGATACTATACCCCAACAGGTAGGTCCATTCAAAAATCCTATAAAAAAGGACACCGGGACTACTATCAAAAATTTATGGAACGGTATAGAAATGGGGAGCTGGTTTCGGCAGACAGCATTAAGGTGGCAGATTCCCTAAAGTTTCGTACGCCAAAAGGAAAAGTGGTCTATGGCGGAGGTGGAATCATACCCGATGTTTTCGTGCCTATCGGAAGTAATGAGGAGGAAGCCATTGAAAGCATGGATGACACCTACCAATTCTTTTCCAGATTTGTTTTTGAACATTTGGAAGAGGATAGAACCCGCTATGCCATTTATGATATGAATCAATTTTTGGAGGAATTCCGTGTGGATGACATCCTTTTTGATGAGTTCATCCAATTTGTACTGGATCGAAAAATCAAATTGGATTTCTATGCCCAAGAAGAGAAAATAAAAGCCTACATAAAGGCCAATATTGCAGAACAATTGTTTTCTCCCAATTTATCCGCAGAAATCAAGGGGGAACATGATTCCATGCTCAATAAAGTCTTGGAATTGGATATGGCCACTTTGGGTCAGCCCGAAGTAGGAGCCGCCATTAAGATGCAAGACTAGTTGTCTTTCAACTTCTTCTCTATCTTCTTTGAAGTCATAAAAATCAAAAGAAGCACTACCGCACACAATGATGCCACTATGCCGATCAGGGCAATGGTACTGTCTCCTTGAAATGGGTTTTCAAAATCCACTAAAGTTACATTATAGGCAATCAGCCCCAAGGCCAAAACGATAAGGATTATGCTGAATGTTCTGTTCATAAACAAATTTATTGTCCGTGCTCAAAGAGCTCGTTAATATTCGCTGCAAAAAGCTTTACGGCTATGGCCAATAGAATAACACCAAATACTTTTCGGATAATGCTAAGACCGTTTTTGCCCAATACGCGCTCTATCTTGGCACTGGATTTTAATACCAGATACACAAAGATAATGTTTAGAACTATGGCCACGATAATGTTTTCCACATAGTATTCTGCCCTAAGTGATAAAAGTGAGGTCATGGTGCCGGCTCCGGCAATAAGTGGAAATGCAATTGGGACAATAGACGCGCTTTCTGGTACATCGTCTTTGTACAGCGTAATGCCCAAAATCATTTCAATGGCCAGGAAAAAGATGATAAATGAACCGGCCACGGCAAAGGAGTTTACATCTATGCCGATCAGTTTTAGAATGCTTTCCCCTACAAAAAGAAAAGCAACCATGATACAGGCGGCTACTATGGACGCTTTTTCGGATTGAATATGTCCTACCTTGTTCCGTAATCCGATGATTACCGGGACGCTGCCCACAATATCTATGACCGCAAATAGAATCATGCTGGCTGTAACGATTTCCTTAAAGTTGAAATTCATGGTTGTATTTTTTTCAATCTGCAAATGTACGTGTAAAAATGACTTTTGGATGATATAAAAATGTTTGGAAAATGTCAAATTTTGGGTTTTGGAGTACCTTTGCCAAAAAACGAGGGATAAGATGTTCCAAATAGGAAAAACCATAGTGTCCGAAGAGATTCTGGAGAACGACTTTGTCTGCAACCTGAATGCCTGTAAAGGGGCTTGTTGCGTGGGCGGGGAGTATGGCGCTCCGGTAGAGGATTCCGAAACCGATATTTTGGTCAACATCTACGAAGAGGTAAAACCCTATTTAAGGCCAGAGGGAATCAAGGCCATTGAGGAACAGGGTGCTTTTGTGAAAGGTGAGGACGGGGAATGGGAGACCCCGTTGGTAAACAACAGCGAATGTGCCTACGTAATCTTTTCGGAGGATGGTATCACCAAATGTGGTATAGAAGCGGCCTATGAAGATGGTGCCACGAAATGGAAAAAGCCCGTTTCATGCCATCTTTATCCCGTGCGGACCCGCGAATATTCAGAATTTACCGCAGTGAACTACCATAAATGGGAAATCTGCGATCCGGCCTGTAGTCTTGGCAAGGAGTTAAAAGTGCCCATCTATAAATTTGTCAAGGAAGCCCTGATCCGAAAATTTGGAGAGGAGTGGTACAATGAGTTGGAAGAAGTGGCTTCTGGTAACCCAGCTTCTAAATCGTAGGAATGTCCAAAATGACTTTGGTTCCGATTGAGTTGCCGCTTTCATCAAAAAGGTCTACAATATCCACATCGAACTTGTTCTGGTAGTCCTTTGAAAAGTTGGCCAAACGTTCTTTTGTGATTCGGATTCCCACCGATTTTCTTTTGAGCACCCTATTTTCTTTGTTCACTTCAGCAGCGCCCCTGCCCACACCATTGTCCACTATTTCTATGGAGACGTGACTTTGATTTTTTCGTTTAACGTTCACGTGGATTCTCTTTTCACCTTCTTTGGGAGAAAGTCCATGCCATAACGAGTTCTCTAAAAAGGGCTGCAAGGCCAAGGAGGGCATTTTTATACTGGAAGGGCACACATTTTCATCCACACTGATCCTAAAATCTATTTCGTTGGAAAACCGGATGTTCTCAATGTTCATGTATAGTTCAACTGTCTCCAGTTCCTCGGCGAGGGTAATTTCTTTTTGGGACGAGGCTTCCAAAATCTTTCGGACCAACTTGGAAAATTTATTCAAATAGTGAACGGCATTTTTTTGCTCGTTGTTGATGATGTAAAGTTTGATGGAATTCAATGAGTTGAACAGAAAATGGGGGTTCATCTGGCTCCGAAGCATGTTCTGTTCCAAAGAAAGGACTCTTTTCTCGTTCTTACTTTGATATTGTCGATATAGAATATAGAGAATGGAAGAAATAAGCCCAACGATCAGTGCACTTACCAATAAGGTGGTCTGGTTTTTTCGCAACCTTAGGCGAACAATTTCATTCTCCTTTGCAAGCACAGAAATTTGATTGTTCTTCTTGTCTGCCTCATACCTGACAATGACATCGTTCATATACCTCAGGTTGGTGGCATTCGAAATCTGGTCGCTGTATTCTTCGGCCTTTTTAAAATACTCATAGGCTTTTTGGTAATCGCCCCGCGCTTCTTCAAGCTCCGCGAACTTCTGATACCCGTAGAGTATGTTACTGGGGATGTTTCGACTTTTCGCCATTTCCAGCCCTTCTTCGAGGAATGCATTGGCCTTGTCGTACTGCCCCAATTTGGTATGGGCCCACCCAGTATTTATAAAAACGTAGGAGGTAATGGAAAAGTCCCCAATTTTTTTGGACTCTTGGTGTAGTGGTTCCAAAAGAACAATAGCGGCATAGGGCATGCCTTGTTTTAAATAAATTTGCGCCAGACTGTTTTTGCATATGACGCGACCTATATCAGAATTTATTTCTTCATTGTAGGCCAAAGATTTTCTATAGTTTTCCAGAGCGGCCTCTAAATCGCCCTTTTGCTCCAAACAGTCCCCAATGTTTTGGTGGTTGATGGCAAGCCCCAATTTGTTGCCAAGTTCCTCCTCTAGTTTTAGGGCTCTTTTAAATTGTAGTATGGCCAGATCATACTGCTCCAAAGTTTGGTAGAGGTTCCCAATACTGTTCAGGGAAACATTAATGCTTCTTTTAATATGGTGCGAAGGGTTTTCTACCTGTTCGGCCATCTCCAAGGCCTCTTGGTTGTAGTCCAAGGCCGTTTTAATGGCGTCAGTGCGTCGGTAGACCACCCCCAACATGTTTAAACTGAATACCCTTAATTCGGTATTATTGGCTTTTTCAGACAGCTCCAATGCTTGCTCGTGGAGGTCTACGGACTTTTTAAATTGGGAAATGTTCCTGTATTTCATGCCAAGTTGATTCAGGGCATAGGCCTCTCCTTCTAAGTAGGCTGCCTTTTTAGACTCTTGGGCGAAATAGCGTAGTAATGTTGTGTCCCTTTTTTCAGACTTAAGCTCTGTATCCAAAGCCAAATAAGTTTTTGGCATTAACTGAACCACCCGTTCCACTTTCTCCTTGAACTCTTCGGGGATTTCCTGTGCATGGGAAACACTAAAAAACAAAATGCCTAAAATTAAGAATAGCGTTGCCCTTTGCAGTCGATCTAGATTTTCGATGTGTTTGGACTCTATTTTAAGCACGGGAAAAAAGGGGGTTACAGCATATCCAGAAAATCGGATTTCTTTTGCCGGGAGACGGGGATTTTGTGGTTGGATTCCAAGACCACATAACCGTCGGTTTTTAGAAACTCTTTTATCTTGTTCAGATTGATGATATAGGAATTATGAATCCTAAAAAAGCTGGTGTTTGGTAAAAGTGTATTTACCTCCTTCAGTTTTTTGGTGAGCAGAATTTTTTGGCCATCACTCAAAAATATGGTGCTGTAATTACCATCCGATTCAGCATATAGGATATCATCACTGTTTAGGAACAACAATTTACCATCTGTGTTAATTGTAATTTTCTTACTGTGCGATTCCGAGTTGAAGTTCAATAGGATTTTTTCTAATTTATTGATGGTCAAATTCTTAGCGTTGAATTTTTTGATTTTCGCTATGGTCACTTGCAAATCGTCGGTATCAATGGGCTTAAGCAGATAGTCTATGGCCTCGTTCTTTAGGGCTTGCAGGGCATATTGG
>JAUICT010000505.1 GCA_030429325.1 Bacteroidia bacterium | reverse complement strand
GGCACGGCATATAATGCAGAAATCACCCCTAAAATCAAGGTAGTTTCCCATATTTTAGAATCCAATTGAAGTAAAAAGTACATCGCAAAACCAAAGGACACAAAGCTGAAGGCCTGAATACCCCTGTGATAAGCATTGGAAACAATCAGGTATTTGTAGGCCTCTACCCCGTACTTTATGAAGTTGTAACAAACAATAACGCTAAAAAAGGTAAACCCCATGAGCGTACCGTCCCAAGACATCCCTAAAAGATAAAATGTGATTCCCATAAGCGAAATCACCGAAAGAGCTACATGGATACTGGCGTCCAGATAAAAATCAAAGATTGGTTTTAAGCCTCTCATTGCATAAAATAATAGTCCCAGGAACAAACGTTAACCAATGGTTAACAACTTTGGCAGGGCCACTTTCAAAATTGCCTATTTTCATTGAATTAATCCCTAATTTTGTGCACTTTATTGGATTGAACATGAATACAGAAGTATTTGCCGCCAGACATATTGGCATAGCAGAAAAAGACCTCTCCAAAATGTTTGGAACCATTGGGGTCGATAATATGGAACAATTAATTTATGAAACCATTCCAGATGACATTAAGCTGAAGGAAACCCTAAATCTTCCCAAAGGAATCAGCGAACATGAGTTTTTGGGGCATATCCAAAGATTGTCAGAAAAGAACCAAATTTTTAAAACTTATATTGGGCTGGGGTATCATGAATCCCTTACTCCTTCGGTAATCAAGAGGAACATCTTGGAAAACCCGGGATGGTATACCGCTTACACCCCTTATCAGGCCGAGATAGCCCAAGGGCGGTTGGAAGCGCTGTTGAACTTTCAGACCATGGTCAGTGATCTTACGGGAATGGAGTTGGCCAACGCCTCTCTTTTGGATGAAAGTACAGCGGCAGCGGAAGCCATGACCATGTTGTTTGAACTCCGTTCCAGACAACAAAAAAAGGATGGAACCGTAAAGTTTTTTGTTTCTGAAGAGATTCTACCGCAAACCCTGAGCTTGCTCAAGACGCGAGCTGTTCCGTTGGGTATAGAATTAGTGGTTGGCAATCATGAAACCTTTGATTTCTCCGAAGATTTTTATGGAGCCATTCTTCAATATCCGGGCAAGTCCGGACAGGTGAACGATTATGCGGGATTTGTTCAAAATGCCAAGGACAACGATATAAAAGTTGCCGTTGCTGCCGATATCTTGAGTTTGGTACTCCTTACTCCTCCCGGTGAATGGGGTGTTGATGTGGTCGTAGGCACCACCCAACGTTTTGGTATTCCACTGGGATACGGTGGCCCACACGCAGCCTTCTTCGCCACCAAGGAGGAATACAAAAGAAACATTCCCGGTAGAATCATTGGAATCACAAAGGATACCGATGGCAACCCTGCACTTAGAATGGCCCTTCAAACAAGGGAACAGCATATAAAAAGAGACAAGGCCACATCCAACATCTGTACGGCTCAAGTATTATTGGCCGTTATGGCTGGAATGTATGCCGTTTACCATGGACCCAACGGATTGAAATATATAGCTTCCAAGGTTCATGCCCAGGCAGCACAACTGGACAAGATTTTGGAATCATATGGATTTGAACAACTCAATTCCTGTTATTTTGATACCATAAAGGTTAAAGTGGACAATAGCATTGCATTAAGGGAAATTACCGAAGGTCATGGTATCAACCTAAACTATATTGATGTCGATACCGTTTCCATTTCATTGAATGAAGCTGTTTCCGAAGATGACCTGAAAACTTTGGCGCTTTGTTTTGCGGATGCCCACGGCATAAAAACCCATAATGCCGAACCTGTTCCCACAGAAGGCATCATTCCAGAAACCCTTAAACGTAAGAAGCCTTTTTTGGAGCACGAGGTATTCAATAGCTATCATTCAGAAACCGAATTGATGCGCTACATCAAAAAATTGGAACGCAAGGATTTGGCCTTGAACCATTCCATGATTTCCTTGGGAAGTTGTACCATGAAGCTGAATGCCGCTTCCGAAATGCTTCCCCTAAGCTGGGCGCATTGGGGCAATATTCACCCATTTGTACCCTTAAAACAAGCACAAGGATATCAAGAAATGCTCAAGGCATTGGAATCCCAATTGAATACGATTACAGGCTTTGCCGCTACGTCACTTCAACCCAACTCAGGAGCCCAAGGGGAATATGCAGGCCTTATGGTGATTCGTGCTTATCACGAGTCACGAGGGG
>JAUICT010000504.1 GCA_030429325.1 Bacteroidia bacterium | reverse complement strand
GGCAAAGTGCACTCCAGCCCTAAAGGGTGGGGCTAGGGACCACAAGAATCGAAAAGATGCTTATTTTATTGTTGGGCCATTTCCAGATTAATGGTAAGGTCAACGTCATTGCCCAGGGAAGCCGTTTCACCGCCCACGCCAAAATCCAATCGGTTGATGGTGCCAGTGAGTTTAAGCCCTGCTTTCAACTTTTGGCTACGTTGGTCTGTGATAATTCCGTTTACTTTTCCATCAAGAGTAACCGTTTTGGTTACGCCATGCATACTAAGATTGCCGGTAAGTTTAAAGGTTTTGTCCCCTGTCTTTTCAAAAGTGTTGCTCTTAAAGGTGATGGCAGGATGGGTCTCGGCGGCAAAAAAATCATCGCTTCGCAAATGGTTGTCCCGGTTGGTATTGTCCGTATCAATGCTGGTGGTTTTAATGTCGACCATAAATTCGGCTTCGTCAAAAGTATCGGTAGCGGTGGCGGTAATGTCAAAATCGCCAAAATGGCCTTCCACTTCAGAGATCATAAGGTGGGTAATGGCAAATCCAACCTTGGAGTGGGCGCCGTCCGATTTCCAAGTGGACTGTGCGGATACGATTGCCCCAATGAGAAGGGCAAAAATCAATACTGTTTTTTTCATGATGGTTTCATTTAGAGTGTTAGTGATGTTTCTGTTTTTGTGATTGATAGCAACTAATATGGTCAAATCAAATTAGTGCCCCTAAGATTTTTCCGCAAACGGTAGGAGTGGGCATGTCATCAACAGGTTTTATGAAAATTTTAACTAAACTGTCGTTCAAGGGGTGATTTTTGTTGTTGGCAAAACAATTTTCCATTAAATGTGGATTATGCATAGTTTTGATCTTTAATAAATTACAACGTCTTGATTTCTAGAAAGGAACTTCTTTTTCAGGTTGTGCTGCACACTATAGTGCTCTTGTTTTTCTCTTTTGACAAGCGGGAGAGTGGCATTGATATGGATAGGGCTATCTTTCTGTTGTTTTATAGTGCGGCTACGGTCATCATCACCTATTTTCTGATGCCCAAATACCTATACAAAAAGAAGTACTGGCAGTTCTTTATTGCCTTTGGGCTTGTTGTTACCGTTGTGATTTTGTTGGAAGAATTGGTCCTGGAACCCCTGATGTTTCCCAATACCAAGCGAGGGACCTCTTTCCCGGGCGTGTATCTATCCCTATTGGGGGTATTGCCTGTTATGACCATATTGTCCGGTTGTAAGTTTGGATGGGATGCCCTTCAGAAACAAGCAGAGATAGACGAGCTGCAAAGCACTATACAGGAAAGCGAGCTTCAGTTTTTGCGATCACAGATCAACCCCCATTTCTTGTTCAACAATTTGAACAACTTGTATTCCTATGCCTTACAGAACTCTCCAAAAACACCAGAGATCATTCTAGAGATGAGCGGAGTATTGCGTTATATGCTTTATGAATCCAAAGAACAATTTGTTCCCCTAAAGAAAGAGTTGGAACAGCTGGACAATTTTATTAAGTTGTACAAATTGCAGATTGAGAACCGGGGACAGGTGCATTTTGAAACCAGCAACATAGGCACCGGATATAAAATAGCACCTTTGATTTTGATCGTGTTTGTAGAGAATGCTTTTAAACATAGCCAGTCCGGACAATCATCGGATATTGAGATAGATATTTCCATAAAATTGGAAGGTTCTGTATTGGAGTTTTGTTGCAAGAACAATTTTGAGGTGGTGCCCAGCTTGGATACGGTTGCCAAGGGAATTGGGCTTCAAAACGTTCAAAAAAGATTGCAATTGTTGTACCCGAACAAACATCGTCTGGAAATAAAGGACGAAAATAAAAGTTATAACGTATACTTGAGGTTGGAACTCGAAAAGGCATAGGGTATGAGATGTATTATTGTTGAAGACCAACCACCTGCCCAACGTATCCTACAGAAATTCATAAAGGATGTAAACTCTCTTGAACTGGTAGGGACTTTTTCTGATGGCTTACAGGCCCTGGAGTTTTTAAAGAATGCATCTGTAGATTTGATGTTCTTGGATATCCATTTGCCCAAAATCAATGGAATCGACTTTCTAAAAAGTATCCAAGACCCTCCCAATGTGATACTTACCACCGCGTTTTCGGAGTATGCACTTGAAGGATATGATCTTAATGTTGTTGACTATTTGTTAAAACCATTTTCTTTCCAACGTTTTTTGCAAGCCGTGAACAAAGTGAACAAAAAACCAGATACGGATTT
>JAUICT010000031.1 GCA_030429325.1 Bacteroidia bacterium | reverse complement strand
AGGACAATGTTAAATCAGCTTTGGTTTATTCAACCCCACCTTTTACACTGTCTTGCCATTCTTTCAATTCATCCCATTTGCCATCAGCGGCCAATTTTGCTTGTTTTGGCCATGAAGTTGGGTCTAGATGAGCCAAGTTTGAACTGGCTTCGGTTAGGATTTCCTTGATTTTTTCTGGGTCAGCTTTTGCTAGTTCAGCATAGGTTCCAATACCGCCGTTTACAATTGCCTCTGCTGCTTTGGGCCCGATACCTTCAACTTTGGTCAAGTCATCTGCTTTAACAGCTTCTTCTTTTTTGGCAGGTTCAGCAGGTTTTTCTGCCTTTTCCTCTTTCTTTTCTACGGCTTTTTCTTCTTTTTTAGCGGCAGGTTTTTCCTCTTTCTTAGCAGCCGGCTTAGCTTTTTTTGGAGTTTTGGCTTCTGTTGCGTCATCGTCATCATCTTCAGCAACAACAGCTTTTGCAACTACTTCTTCCTCTTCCTCCTTATCGTCTTGTTTGTCATTTTTGCGCTCGGCCAAACCTTCAGCAACAGCTTTGGTTACTTCTTCCAAGATAGCTTCGATGGATTTACCGGCATCGTCGTTGGCAGGAATCACATAATCAATAGGTCTTGGGTCTGAGTTGGTGTCCACCATTGCAAAAATGGGAATGTTCAATTTTTGGGCTTCTTTTACAGCAATATGCTCCCGCATGGTGTCCACTATGAAGATAGCGCCGGGCAAACGGGTCATATCAGCTATGGAACCCAAGTTCTTGTCCAGTTTCGCGCGCAAACGGTCTACTTGCAATCTTTCTTTTTTGGAAAGAGTGTTAAAAGTCCCGTCTTTTTTCATGCGGTCAATTGCAGCCATTTTTTTAACGGCTTTACGAATGGTTACAAAGTTGGTCAACATACCGCCTGGCCATCTTTCAGTGATGTATGGCATGTTTACCTTGGATACTTTGTCCGCAACAATATCCTTGGCTTGTTTTTTTGTAGCTACGAAAAGGATTTTTCTGCCAGAAGCAGCAATTTTCTTTAGGGCCTCGTTGGCCTCTTCCAGTTTAGCAACCGTTTTGTAAAGGTTGATAACGTGGATTCCGTTACGCTCCATGTAGATGTAGGGCGCCATGTTAGGATTCCACTTTCGGGTTAGGTGTCCAAAATGCACACCTGCTTCCAATAAGTCTTTGACTTCGATTTTACTTGCCATTTTTTGTACTTAGTTTACGTTCCGTTGTAGTAGCAATAAAGAGGTGGTCACAAAAGCTCGCCCTCTCCATTTAGATGCTAAACTAAATTCCAAAAAGTCGATTTTTTTCCTTTTGGAACAACGACAACTTGGTTAAAAATTTAACCCTGAAAATAAATTCAGGGTTCTCAATGAACTTATATATAGGTGCAAACGCACCGAAATATTAACGTTTGGAGAACTGGAATTTCTTACGGGCTTTCTTCTGACCGAATTTCTTCCTTTCCACCATTCTTGGGTCTCTTGTCAAGAGTCCTTCTGGTTTAAGAACGCTTCTGTTCTCTTCATTTATTTCGCACATGGCTCTGGACAAAGCCAAACGAACGGCCTCTGCTTGACCAGTGATTCCACCACCGTAAACATTTACTTTTACATCGTAGCTGTCTTCAGTTTCGGTCAAAGCAAAAGGTTGCTTTACTTTATATTGCAAAGTGGCTGTGGTGAAGTATTCGTTTAAATCTCTTTTATTGATGGTAATGTTTCCTTTACCCTCGGAAACGTATACCCTTGCCACAGCAGTTTTTCTTCTACCAATCTTATGAACCACTTCCATTATTTGTAGTCGTTTAAGTTTATTGCTTTTGGTTTTTGTGCTTCTTGTCCATGCTCAGGACCAGCATATACTTTTAGGTTTCGGAAAAGGTCGGCGCCAAGTCTGTTCTTGGGCAACATTCCTTTTACCGAATTCTCAATGATTCGCTCAGGGTGTTTTTCCAAAACATCCTTAGCGGAAGCAGAGCGCTGTCCACCTGGATATCCTGTGTATCTCAAATATACTTTGTCATCCAACTTATTGCCGGTCAAATTGATTTTCTCGGCATTGATGACAATAACATTGTCTCCACAATCCACATGGGGAGTGTAGTTGGTTTTATGCTTTCCTCTAAGCAATTTGGCTACTTTCGATGCCAATCTACCCAATGTCTGTCCTTCAGCATCAACCAATAACCATTGCTTGTCAACGGTAGATTTATTGGCGGAAATAGTCTTATAACTTAATGTGTCCACTGCTCTAATAGTATTGATTTAATAACCTATCCCGATAAACGGGCTGCAAATGTACAATTATTAGATTGAATTACAAACGGTTGATTGGGAATATTTTTTTGGTTTTTCCATTTTGTACGGGAAAGGGTCAAAACAACTCATAAATCCATTATTTTTTGTTAAAGAAAGTTTAAAGTCTTTGAAAACTGTAACTGGAATGGCCTTGTTGGGTCTTTATTAGGATCAATCAAAAAACAAATCAGGTGAAATACCTTTGCTTTATCTTTTTTTGTGGCTTATTCGTTGCTGCTGTACAAGCCCAAGATTCAACCCTTGTAGTCCCTAAAAAAATATACCAGACCCATGATTTGGGTGATCAACCGGCTCCTGATATAGACGGAATTCTCGATGATCCCTCGTGGAACTTGGTACAATGGGGGGATGATTTCATTGAACAACGACCAGATGAGAACACCCCGCCCGCTCAACAGACATCATTTAAAGTGCTCTATGATAGCAAGTCATTATATATAGGTGTCCGTTGTTTTGATGAAGAACCTGAAAAAATTGTAAAGCGTTTGTCTAGACGTGATGGTTTTGAAGGAGATTGGATTGGGGTTTTTATTGACAGCTATTTGGACAAACGTACCTCCTTTGGTTTCATAGTCACGGCAGCTGGGGTTAAAGGTGATGTTTTTGGTTCTGAAAATGGCGGCAATGAAGATGATAGCTGGAACCCCATCTGGTATGTGAAGACCCATACCGATGAGGAAGGTTGGACAGCCGAAATGCGGATACCACTAAGTCAAATTAAGTTTGGGCGTACTCAAGATCAAGTATGGGGCTTTCAAGTAATGCGGAGATATTTTAGAGGAGAGGAGCGTTCGGTGTGGCAACGTTTACCAAGGGATGCAGCAGGTTGGACCAGTGAATTTGGAGAACTACATGGGCTGAAGAACATTGAACCTCAAAGGCAAGTGGAAATTCAACCGTACACGGTGGCCAAAACAGAGACTTTTGAAGCAGAAGAAGGGAACCCATTTGAAGATGGAAATGATAGCGATATTGCTGTTGGCCTGGATGCCAAGATAGGGGTGACCAATGACCTTACCTTGGATTTAACGGTAAACCCAGACTTTGGGCAAGTAGAGGCTGATCCTTCGGCCATTGCGTTGGATGGATTCCAAATTTTCTTTCAGGAGAGGCGACCCTTCTTTGTTGAGAATAAGAATATTTTTGATTTCAATCTTTCCCAATCCGAAGCAGGGAATACCTTTGGTTCAGACAACATTTTTTATTCAAGGCGTATTGGGAGAAGTCCACAAGGAAGCCCTGATACCGAAGATGGCGAGTTTGTGGACCAACCGGCCAATACACCCATAATAGGAGCGGCCAAGTTCAGCGGTAAGACCAAGAATGGTTGGGCCATCGGGGTTTTGGAAAGTGTCACCGCCCAAAGACGGGCCACCGTTTCAGGCGTTAATGGCGACCATCGCAAGGAAATGGTAGAGCCCTTGACCAATTATTTTGTGGGAAGGCTCCAAAAGGATTTTAATGACCGGAACTCATACATAGGGGGTATTTTCACGACCACTCACAGAGAGAAACTTCCGGAGACGTTGGATTTTTTGCACAAGTCTGCGTTTACAGGTGGGGTCGATTTTAAACACCAATGGAACAATAGGGATTGGTTTTTGGAAGGTAATATCACCTTTAGCCATGTAAAAGGTGGCGAAACCGCTATCAAGAATACCCAAGAGTCCATTACCCATCTTTTTCAAAGGGTAGATGCGGACTATTTGGAGGTGGATTCTACCAGAACATCTTTGACCGGTACAGGGGGGAATCTTCAGATAGGGAAACTTGGAAAAGGTAATTTTCGATTTGAAAGTGGGGCCACATGGCGTTCTCCTGAATTGGAACTCAACGATATTGGTTTTCAACGCCAGTCCGATGACATCCGACACTACACATGGATAGGCTACCGCACCTTAAAACCGGACAGTACGTTTAGACAGTATGGGATAAACTATAACCATTGGACAGCTTGGGACTTTGGCGGCAGGCATAATTACATGCAATTCAACACCAATAGCTGGCAAAACTGGAAAGGCAATTGGTTTACCAATATTGGATTAAACTATGCTCCGATTGAATACTCAAACTTCGCCCTGCGGGGTGGACCTCGATTGCGATTGTCACCTTGGGTGAGTTTTTGGAATAATATTGAAACGGATAACCGGAAGAAAATGAGGTTTGTCTTTTTTCACAATGGGCGAAAAGCATTGGACAATTCATACAAGTCCTACTTTATGGAAGGTGGAATTATTTATCAGCCCATAAATGCATTGAGTGTTTCGGCTTTTCCCTCGCTACGTATCAACCATGATAAACTCCAGTTTGTGGACAATTTTGATGATGTGAACGGCTCGCCACGATATCTGAACGGCGAGATTGACCAACGCACGCTGAGCATGTCCATTCGATTGAATTATACCATCAACCCCAACCTTACCATTCAATATTGGGGGCAACCTTTTATTTCCAGAGGTAGGTATGCGAACTTTAAACATGTGACCAATGCCACGGCCAAGCGATTTGAGGATAGAATCATGACCTATGGTCAAGATCAGGTAACTTTAATGGATGATGTCTATTCCGTTGATGAAAATCTGGACGGTACCGAAGACTTCAACTTTGACAATCCAGACTTTTCATTTGTGCAGTTCCGTTCCAATTTGGTGATACGATGGGAATACATCCCAGGTTCCGAACTGTTCTTGGTGTGGTCCCAAGATGTGTCCCGCGATGGAGACCCCACAAATGGATTGTTGCCCAGCTTGAACGATAACATTTTTGGACAGAAACCGCAGAACATTTTCCTGTTGAAGGCTACCTATCGATTTGTTCTCTAAGAGAAGTGTCATTCCGTACTTGATACGGAATCCTATCAAGTTCTGGTATTAGGGTCTGATGAGATGCTGAAATAAATTCAGCATGACGACTCTTCACATAGAGCTATTATTTTGAGAAAAGCAAAGAATTTAATTCTTTCGTCAACCTGAACTGGTTTCAGGTTCTCATGATATATTGAATCTTGAGGGTAGCCGAAGCACTATTTATTCATAATCTTCCGCATCGCATTCACCAAAGTTTCATTCGCTTCGGCATCACCTATGGTAATGCGTACTTTGCCTGGGGCCCCAAATTGGGACACAGGGCGAACCATGATGCCTTCATCCATCATTCTATCGGTGAATTCCATTTCAGGAAGCGGGGGGTCTATGATGAAAAAGTTGGCTTGACTGGGCCAATAGGTGATTCCGATTTCGTCAAAGGCTTTTGCCAAAAACTTTCGTCCTTCGTGTACGGTTTGTACCGTTTTTTCAATGAATGCATGGTCACTTAAAGCACCCAGAGCTGCTTCCAGCGAGGTCTGAGGTAACAAAAACGGCTTATGGATTAACCGGATGTAATTGGCAATCTTGGTAGTGGTATAACAATAGCCCACCCGTTGGCCTGCCAATCCATAGGTTTTTGAAAAACTGTTCAGGCCTATCACATTATGACCGTCCAACACATAGGGGAGCGCGGTCACGTAGTCTTCGGCATCGGCAAAATGACGATAGACTTCATCAAATACCACCACAATGTTTTTGGGGATACAGGAGATAAAATCATCCATCACCGATTTTGGAATGTAAGTCCCTGTGGGATTGTTGGGACTGGTCAGGAAAATGACTTTGGTCCGTTCCGAAATGGCATTGAGGATTCCTTCCACATCCAAGGTGTAATTGGGATGAAGTAGTGGAATATCAATAAGTTTGGCATCGTACCACCTTGAAAAGATCGAATAGGGCAAAAAGCAAGGATTGGAATAAATAACCTCATCTCCTTCATTAATGAAAGCCCGTAGTATCATATCAATGATTTCGGAACCACCATTGCCACATAGAAATTGGTCCTCGGTCAGTTTTTCGTCAAAATCTTGGGCAAGGGCCTGTCGGAGACGAATATCGGTCTGATCGGGATATAAATCAATCCGGTCAGCAGCCTTTTTTATGGCTTCAACCGCTTTTGGGGATGCTCCCAGAGGGTTTTCGTTGGAGGAAAGTTTATATATATTTTTATCGGAAGGAGGGATGTTCTTACCCCCTTTATATACTTCCTTGGGCACCAAATGGGCCTTAAAAATGGATTCTATTCCGTTTTTCATGAATTATGCGTTTCTGCGTGCAACAAAATGGACATGGCCCTCTGGGCATTTCCTTCTTCCAAAACTCGCTGTGCCAGGCGGTGCAACTCAATCTTGGACAATGTTTTTATTTCAGGTGCTTGGGAGATGTCCATTACATCTTGCTTGGAAGGAAGTTGTTCCATATTTCCCAATCGCCCTAGATTGTTTCCCGTGAGTACTTCGCTTTCCCGAATGCCCTTGGGCAGCGCATCCACGCCCATACCTTTGGTGCGGAGTGGCTTGGGAATTTCAAAAAGGGCATCCTTCGAGGCCCTGATATACCAACTGCCTCCCATACGGCCCACCAAATCCAATTTTTCGGTGTCCAAAATACCATTGGTAAAATAGGCTTCGTTGATATGGATGAGTTCTACCTTGGCCATGATCAAGTTGCCAGCTCCCGGGGTTTGGGCCAGTTCAATGACCTCCATCACACTGCATTCAAACGAAACAGGGGCTTCGCCAACACGGGGAGGTCTTACTTTTTCACTAGGCACTTGGGTGAAGCCAGCTTTTATGAACTCGTTCACGCCTTTGTCATAGGCTGTGCTGGATAAGGACATTTGTTCCACCATATCGTGGTTGACGATATTGATGACCACTTCGGGAACCTCCTTGACATTCTCGTGGGTATGTTTCAAGCTATTGTCCCTACCGCTACGTGAGGGAGAAAATACCATCACGGGTGGATTGGAGCTGAACACATTGAAAAAACTGAACGGGCTCAGGTTTACATTGCCCTCTTTATCCACGGTACTGGCAAAGCAGATGGGCCTTGGTGCCACCGCGGTGAGCATGATACTGTGGAGCTCAGGTTGCGAAATCTGGTTTGGGTCTACGGTCTTTATCATGATTTACCATTATGTCATTCCCGTGAAAGCGGGAATCTTTATCATTGTTTGCTTCTTGCACTTCGTTTAACTCAGTATAAACTTTATGGTAAGCTCTGTTGTCATGTCATATCGAGCACAATCGAGATATGGATTAAACCCAAGATTACATTTCAACTGCGCTCAATGTGATATCTGTAATTCATAAACTTATTTTGCAGGCAATACTTTAGTGGAAACCGCTCCAAAACCAACCCGTATGGCTTCTTTTTGTGCATAACCGCGAAGGGTCACGGTATCCCCATCATTGATGAACTTGCGCTCGGAACCATCGTTCAGTTGTACAGGCTTGGTACCCATCCAGGCCAGCTCCAACATAGAACCATAGGAGTTTTCATCTTTTCCGGAAATAGTGCCGGAGGCCATCATATCACCCACATGGATGTTGCAACCGTTCACGGTGTGATGTGCCAATTGCTGGGCCATGTTCCAATACATATATTTGAAATTGCTATGGCAAACGGTGGTTTCATCACCTCCATCCGGGGTAATACCTACTTCAAGGTTGATGTCGTAGTTTTTTTCTCCTTTGTACTCCAAATAGGGGAGCACCTTGGGCTCTTGTTCTGGTCCGGCCACCCGGAATGGTTCCAAAGCATCCAAAGTGACAATCCAAGGGGAAATGGAAGAGGCGAAATTTTTGGCCAAGAACGGACCTAACGGCACATATTCCCATTTTTGGATATCCCGTGCAGACCAATCATTGAACAACACCAGTCCAAAAATGTAGTCTTCCGCTTCTTTGGTGGATACACTCTCGCCCAAATTGGTGTTCTTGCCCACCACAAATCCCATCTCCAGTTCAAAGTCCAATCGTTGGGAGGGTCCAAAAACAGGAGTATCCGAGTCTTTCGGCAAGGTCTGCCCTTTGGGTCTGTGAATGGGTTGGCCACTCACTACAATGGAACTAGCCCTACCGTGATAGCCCACAGGAATGTGCTTCCAGTTGGGCAACAGGGCATTTTCCGGATCACGGAACATTTTACCCACATTGGTGGCATGCTCAATGCTGGAATAAAAGTCGGTATAATCACCAACACAGACCGGCATATGCATTTGTGCTTCGGATTGTTTTACGAACAATTCAGGTTTGCCGGCCAATGGGGAAGTGTCGTCCTTGAGCCAATATTGGATTTTCTTCCGCACCCTTGAGGTGATTTCTTTCCCCAAGGAGATAAAATCATTGAGGTCTTCCCGTTCCAGAACGGCTACATTAAAATCGAAAACATCCAACTCCGCCACCGCGACCAAATCCAAAATATGGTCTCCTACGGCAACTCCGGCCCGTGGGCTTCGGTCTTTGGTTGAAAAAATCCCAAATGGGATGTTATGGATTGAAAAGTCTGAATTTTCAGGGATATCTATGATCATATATGGTGTTTATATCATTCCCGCGTAGGCGGGAATCTATTTATGTCATTTCGAACGAACGTGAGAAATCTCATTCCATATGATGTCATCAGGACTCATTTCGAAATGGCAGTACTTTAATTTTACTCTACCCAAGATTTGTAATACTTGCCATCATCAATCTTGAGGGCATTCTCTGTTATCTTCAAGGGTTTAAAAGTGTCTATCATCACGGCGAGTTCCTCGGTGCCCTTTTTACCAATACTGGCTTCGTAGGTTCCGGGGTGCGGCCCGTGTGGAATTCCGGCAGGATGCAATGAAATATACCCTGGCCCGATTCCCGTACGACTCATAAAATCACCATCCACATAGTACAACACCTCATCGGAATCTATGTTCGAATGGTTGTAGGGTGCTGGAATGGCCTTTGGATGATAATCATACAACCGTGGACAGAAGGAGCATACCACAAAGGCACTCGTTTCAAAGGTTTGGTGTACTGGTGGTGGTTGATGCACCCGGCCCGTGATGGGTTCAAAATTATGAATGGAAAAACCGTACGGATAATTGTAACCGTCCCAACCCACAACATCAAAAGGATGGGTGGCATAGACCAATTGGTGCAACATGCCTTCCTTTTTGATCTTCATCAAAAACTCCCCGGTCTCATCATGGGTCTCCAAATCTTGAGGCAATTTATAGTCCCGTTCGCAGAATGGCGAATGCTCCAATAATTGACCGAACCAATTCCGGTATCGCTTTGGGGTATACATGGGGTGAAAGGATTCGGCATAGAGGATACGATTGTCCTCTGTGTCAAACTCAATCTGATAGATCATTCCGCGGGGAATGATGAGGTAGTCCCCATATTCAAAAGGGATATTGCCCAAAAAGGTCTTTAGGGTCCCAGAACCTTTGTGAATGAACAACATTTCATCCGCATCGGCATTTTTATAGAAATACGCCGTAAGTGATTTTCTGGGAGCCGCCAGTCCAATATGGACATCATTGTTGACCAAAAGCGGTTCACGGGATTCCAAGAAATCGTCCTTGGGTTTTACATCGAAACCAATGAGTTTACGACTGGTGATGTTTTTATCCACGGCGATTTTTGGTCGTACATCCACGGCCTTGCCAATCTCCTTTACCTGCGTAGGGCGATGGATGTGGTAAAGCAGGGACGACATCCCATCAAAACCTATGGTGCCGAACAATTGCTCATAATAGAGCCCGCCCTTGGGTTTCTCGAATTGGGTGTGTCGCTTTTGCGGTATTTTCCCGAGTTTATGATAGATAGGCATTTTTTCTCAGTTTAGAGTTAGGAGTTTAAAGTTCAGAGTTCTACGGATTCATAACTCAACACTCAGCACCCTTAACTATATTAGTGTAAGGTGCCTCTAAGTTCTTGTTCACGCTCAATAGCTTCGAACAGTGCCTTAAAGTTACCTTTTCCAAATGATTGTGCGCCTTTTCTTTGGATAATTTCGAAGAACATAGTGGGTCTGGGTTCCACGGGACGAGTGAAAATCTGTAGCAAGTAACCCTCGTCATCACGGTCCACCAAAATGCCCAACTCTTTCAAGGGGGCAATGTCTTCATCAATTTTGCCTACACGGTCGGTCACGGCCTCGTAGTAAGTGTCCGGCACACGTAGGAATTCCACCCCACGGCTTCTAAGGTCCCGGACAGTTTTAATAATGTCATCCGTGGCCACGGCGATGTGTTGTACCCCTTCCCCCTCATAAAAATCGAGGTATTCCTCTACCTGTGATTTTTTCTTCCCTTCGGCAGGTTCATTGATGGGAAACTTGATACGGCCGTTACCGTTGCTCATCACCTTGCTCATCAAGGCGGTATATTCGGTGGAAATGTCCTTGTCATCAAAAGAAAGGATGTTCTTAAAGCCCAAGACGTTTTCATAGAAACCAACCCAGTGGTTCATTTTGTTCCAATCCACATTGCCCACCATATGATCAACATATTTTAGGCCAGTGGAAGAGGGATTGTAATCTGGGGTTTCCCACTTTTTGAAGCCAGGAAGGAATACTCCATCGTAATCTTTGCGTTCCACAAAAATATGGACGGTTTCCCCATAGGTGTAGATGCCAGAACGTACCACTTTACCAGTGGCATCTTCTTCCACTTGGGGTTCCATGTACGATTTGGCGCCACGTTCCATGGCCGCGTTGTAGGCGTAGGTAGCGTCATCAACCCAAAGGGCCACAACTTTTACTCCATCACCATGCGTATCTATGTGCTCGCCGATCTTTGTGCCACTTTTTAATGGGGAGGTAAGGATCAATCGGATTTTATCCTGTACAACCACATAGCTTTCGCGGTCTTTTAACCCAGTTTCCAGCCCGGCATAGGCCAAGGATTGGAAACCAAAAGCGGTTTTATAGAAATGGGCTGCTTGTTTGGAGTTGCCTACGTAGAGTTCAATATAATCTGTGCCATTGATGGGCATAAAATCCGTCCCTTGATCAGATGTTTTGGTAAGTGCAGATGTCTCCATGATGAATATTTTTAGTTGTTAAATCACTTTGTTGTCTATGCAACAAAAATAAGTATTTTTGGGAAACGAAATTATTTTCCACGTTAAATTTTAAACTAGAATTGGGAACCCTGTCCAAGGGAAGAGCAGGAGCTATAAAAAGGGAATTCCTATTTTTGTGGGAACACAGAACAGATGCTTAGCTACCTAGATGAAATACAGGGGATTGGAT
>JAUICT010000503.1 GCA_030429325.1 Bacteroidia bacterium | reverse complement strand
TTTTTGTGAACGCTTGGGCTGCAGTCCCAAAGAATTGCCTGTAAAATAAATGACATCTTTTCCATTTACCTGCGGATAATGAAACTCTTCCCTATAGTGAGAGAGTACGTCCTCCGCATCCAATTGCCGGGCGAATTCCAAGGTGTTCTTAAAGGTCATATTCTGCTCTTGATTTGTTTCAAAAATACAACTTGTATCAGGATTTCCTTTGGATGGGTCATTCCAAACGCATTTCTATAATATGTTTTTTAAAGCCCACTTTTTCATAGGCTTTTATAGCTGGCAGATTATCATTGTACACCGTAAGCCTGATTTCCTTAAACTCTCTTTCCATGGACCAAGCTTTCAAGGCCTCCACAATTTTTGCATTGATGCCCATGCCCCGGTACCCATCATCCGTATACATGAATCCCAAATAGGCGTAGTACTCATGGTCTAAATAATGCCTGGCCTTTTTGGGAATGGCATAGCCCGAAGCCACAACTTTCCCATCCACTTCTGCTACCACCACGGAGGCTTCCTGATCCAAAATCATTGCTCCAAGGTCATAATAGCTGATGGGATCTTCCTTGAGGGTAACATCAAAGGGGCGTTCCGCTTTTATGATTTCCTGTTCAAACTCCAAGAGCACAGGTAGATCTTCCAAATGGGCGCTTCTGATCTGTATATTTTTTTCTGCCATATTTTCCTTTTGCTAAACTGGGATTTCAATGTAGTTCTTTCTCTATTTTTGTAAAAATAAAAACATGCATTTTCTTTCTTCCACACTCGAAAATTATCTAGTGGCCAATTCTGAAGATGAGCCTACCCTTTTGGCTGAACTATCCCGTGAAACCCACTTGAAGGTGGTGCGCCCCCGTATGATCACGGGGCATTTTCAAGGACGGGTATTGAGTTTGCTTTCGAAAATCATCGCCCCAAAAAATATTCTGGAAATTGGCACCTATACCGGTTATTCAGCACTTTGTTTGGCCGAAGGACTTCAAAATGATGGTCAACTACATACCATTGAAGTCAATGAGGAACTGTACGATATGCAACGTAGGTACTTTGAAAGAAGTGGTTATGCTACCCAGATCATACAACATACAGGTGATGCACTCAACATTATACCTGAGCTCGATTTTACTTTTGACTTGGTGTTCATTGATGCCCACAAAGTGGAATACGATGCCTACTTTGAAGCTGTTATCCAAAAGACCAAACCGGGCAGTGTCATCCTTTCTGACAATGTGCTGTGGTCGGGAAAAGTTGTGGAACCTCTTGATCCATCAGACAAAGCAACGGCTTCCCTACTTGCCTATAACGAAAAATTGAAGAACGACCCCAGGGTTGAGACGGTATTATTACCCATAAGGGATGGACTTACCTTGTGTAGGGTGAAATAAATCTTTGGTACAGCCTATAAAAAAGCACTCCTGAAAGAATGCCCACTAGCATCCCCACAATAATGTCTATGGGGTAATGCACGCCTACATAAATGCGGCTTAGGGCAAAAAGTAGGGGCCAAATAAAAAACAAATAGGCCCATTTTAATTTCCTTCGTAGAAAAAGAAACATTAAAACGGTAAGGGAAAAGGAACTTGAGGCATGGCCAGAGAAAAAACTATAGTCGATAGGGCTCTGAAGAATCCTGATCAGCATATTGATCTCTTCGGTATTATTGGGGCGCAACCGCGCAACAGAAATTTTGGTCCAATGGGTAAGGCCGGTAATAAAAATGGTCAAGGCCAAAAATGTCAACAGTTTAAAAAAGGCTTCCCGTTTTGGGAATTTGAGGAAAAGTAAAAGGATAAAAAGAATAAAAAGTGGAATCCAAGTGGAGATTTGGGTCACAACGGTCCAAAACCCATCATATTTTTCAATGCCTAGACCATTAAGAAAGATAAAGGTGTCCCGATCCCATTCCAGTAGTCGTTCCAACATGGATTACTTAGTTCCCCTTTTGATGGAACCCGTGACTTCATCCACATTTTTTTTGACTTCATTCAACTCGTTTCGGATATCCTTGGTAAAATCGGTATCAATGCCCTGCTTTTCGGCGCTTTTCTGAATTTCACGTTTAATGTCGTCCGTAGCATCCCGTAGTTGACGCATTCCCTTGCCAAGTCCCTTGGCTATTCCGGGGATTTTATCGGCACCAAAAACCATCACCACTATAAATAGGATGAAAAAAATCTCGCCTCCGCTAATGAATAGAAAATACATGCAACAAATATAATCAGAAGTTGTTGGGAAAATAAAA
>JAUICT010000502.1 GCA_030429325.1 Bacteroidia bacterium | reverse complement strand
ATAGGAACTGGGGCGTAACCACCCTGGTCTCTTCTGGCTGGGTTCAATTGGTTGAATTTTTCTGCTACCTCTTGCATATTGGTGTCGAACAGGTCGCCATTGAGCAGGTAGCCTGCGTAGCTCACCAAGACTTGTTGTCCTTCCTTGGGTTGCTCGCCCTCTCCTTCGGCTACGGAGTAGATCCGTAGACCGGTTGGGGTTTCTTCAGCGGCCTCCCTTTGCTGGGCAAATTCTGCGATAAGTTCTTCTTTCATCTTCTGAAAAGCAGCCTCTGCGACCTTTTCCTCTTCGAAATAGTCACCCATGATCTTATTGGCGTCAAAGTTTTTGGCTTCTTTGCCATTGCGAACTATCTCGACCTTGTTCATCACTACGGGAACTGTGGGTCTGTCCCTAGGGTCGGTTTCCACGTTGGCTATGGAGTCTACCACCTCCATACCACTTACCACTTCCCCAAAAACGGTGTGCTTGCCATTGAGCCAAGGTGTGGCCTTATGGGTGATGAAAAATTGGCTTCCATTGGTTTTTGGACCGGAATTGGCCATGGAAAGTATTCCTTTTTTGGAATGGGATAGGGAATCATGGAACTCATCTTTGAACTTATACCCAGGATTTCCCCCTCCTGTTCCAGTTGGATCACCTCCTTGAATCATGAAATCTTTGATGATTCTGTGAAATGAAATACCGTCATAGTACTTTTTATCTTTCAGGCTATCAGCAACAAATGGGCTGTTGCCTTCGGCCAAGGATACAAAATTGGCCACGGTCACCGGGGTTTTTTGGTATTCCAATTTAATGATGATATCGCCTTGGGTGGTCTGTATATCGGCAAAGATACCATCTCCCAAATCTGCATATTTGCTGGATTTGCATCCTAGGAAAACCATGGAAAACAAAGCGATTAAAGCTAGGGTGTGTTTCATGTTATGTGTAATTTAATTTAGACTGTCTTTGTGAATAATGATCGTATGTAACTCTACTGACGATTTTAAAGGGGTTCTTGGTGCAATGGAGTTATTGTCTCCTTGGTAACCATAGGCTTGTAATGATGGAAAAACAAAGGTTGCTTTTTCGCTGATTTTAAGGAGCTTTACTGCATTTTGAAGCCCAGGGAACAATTGCTCTTTGTCCACGACGTATGAGGTTGGTCCAATATCCTTGGCAGAATAGATAGTATCGTTGTCCAATGTCATCAAGTTATAGGAAAACAAGATTTGATCATTGGTCTTTGGGTGATATGTGGCAGTATCATTTTTAGTCTCAAAGTAGTACCAAAAACCGTTGGGGCTTGCCATATAGGTATGCAGCGTGTCCTTTGATATGATGTCTTGAATGATTTTCTCTTCTTCGGCGAGCAAGGCTCTGTTCCGTTCTACGGACTCCTTAAAAAAACTGCCCGACCGTACTTCCACGGGTCGCCGGGGCTCAGGGTTTCCGCAGGCAGCAAAGAACACCAATAAAAGAATCAGTATTATCCTCATGGATTTAATTGGCTTTTATAGGTTGTTAGGATTTCATTGAATCGCTTCAAGGTTTCTTCCATTGAAAGCTCGCTTTTCCCCCCAGCGGCATTGTCGTGTCCTCCGCCGCTAAAATGTTTGCGGGCAAACTCATTTACGGAAAACTCGCCAATGGATCTCAAGGATATTTTAATAATCCCTTCATCCTTGTTTTCAATAAAAATCAACGCAAAAATTATCCCTTCCAAAGTAAGCCCGTAATTCACAAAGCCTTCGGTATCTCCCTTTTTAAAATCATTGGCATCCAGTTCCTCTTGGCTAAGGGTGATATATGCCGTTTTGTATTCGGGTAGGATGACCATATTGCTCAAAGCCACTCCCAGTAAATGTAAGCGGGAGGGCGAATTGGTATCAAAAACCTGTCTATGGATTTCCATATTGTCCGCACCCCGATCAATAAGGTCCGCTACTACCCTATGGGTTTTGCTAGAGGTAGATCGGTATTTGAACGACCCGGTGTCCGTCATTATTCCGGTGTACAGGTTGGTGGCGATAGCGGCCGTAATACGATCGGTTTCCCCTAAAAGATCAATGAAATTATACACCATTTCACAGGTAGAGCTCATGCTCACATCCGAATAGGTTACCTTGGCATAATCACTGGGTTGTTGGTGATGGTCGATCATAATGAAATCGGCTTGTTTCTCTTTTAGCACGGATTCCATTTGTCCCGTGCGGGAAAAATCGTTGAAATCCAGTGTAAAAATAACCGAGGCCTCATCCAATAATTTTTGG
>JAUICT010000501.1 GCA_030429325.1 Bacteroidia bacterium | reverse complement strand
GACGGTAAAAAATTGGAAACTCCCCAACTGTTCTTCGATAGAAAGAACAATTGGATTTTCACCGAAGAAGAATTTACATATACCAACCCCGAAGATGGTACCGTAATGGACGGTGAAGGAATGGACTTCAATAAGGAATTTAGTTTTTTCAAGGCTCATAAAACGTATGGTCTAATGACCATCAAGGAAGAAAAAGAATAGTATGATAAAGATTTTACGATACACGGAATACCTTTATTTGGTCGTTGCTATTGTATCCATATACAAGATCGTTACCCTTTGGCAGATAGACCCAAAGGAAACCTATATTTTTATATTTTTTGCGGTGGTCTCCATAGCCATGTTCTTATTTAGAAGGAGGTATCGCAAACGTTTTGAACAACGTAAAAAGGACAACCAACAATAACTTTGGACTTCTCTTTTGGTATCATAGCGCTTTCGCTGTTGTTCTCGGCCTTTTTCTCAGGAATGGAGATTGCTTTTATTTCTGCGAACAAGATCCATATCGAGATTGAGAAAAAGCAACAAGGATTTTTGGCAAAAGTATTGACACTGCTTACCCAAAAACCATCAAAATTTATAGCCACCATGCTCATTGGAAACAATATAGCATTGGTTATTTATGGACTTTTCATGGGAGATGTGCTCATGAGATGGTTTCAAAGCCTGTTGCCCACAAACTTGGATTTTCTGAATGTGCTGCTCACAGATTTTAGTTTGGTGTCACAAACGGTGATTTCCACCTTGATCATTTTGCTTACCGCCGAGTTTTTGCCCAAGGTACTTTTTCAAATCTATTCCAATACCCTACTGAAGTTCTTGGCCGTACCGGCCTATATTTTTTATGTGTTGTTCTCGTTCATCTCTTGGTTTGTAATCAAGGTATCGGATTTTATTCTCAAGATATTTTTTAAAACGGATGGGGATGAAGTGCAGTTATCATTTACCAAACTGGAACTTGGAGACTACATTACCGAGCAGATGGAAGCTGTGGAAGAGGAGGATGAGGTGGATTCTGAAATTCAGATATTCCAGAACGCCTTGGAGTTTTCCACCGTAAAGGCAAGGGAAGTCATGGTGCCAAGAACGGAGATCACTGCAGTGGAAATCTCCGAAACACCCAAAAATCTGGCAAAATTGTTCTCAGAGACAGGGTACTCCAAGATTCTGGTGTACAAGGAAAATATAGATGAGATCATTGGGTATGTGCATTCCTATGAGCTTTTTAAAAAACCCAAGACCTTAAAAAGTATCCTCTTGCCGGTTGAATTTGTTCCAGAAACCATGCCCATTCAGGATATTTTGAATGCCTTGACCAAAAAGAGGAAAAGTATGGCCGTGGTGTTGGATGAGTATGGTGGCACAGCGGGAATAATGACTGTTGAAGATATTATTGAAGAACTTTTTGGGGAGATAGAAGATGAACACGACTCTACAGACCTTCATGAAGAACAACTAAGCGAAAATGTATATAAGTTCTCTGCCCGATTGGAAGTGGATTATATCAATGAAAATTATAAGTTGGAGCTGCCCGAAGGCGAGGAATACGAGACACTGGGCGGACTCATCATGAATGAGACAGGTGAAATACCCGAACAAGACTCAGAAGTAAAAATTGAAAATTTCACTTTTCACATTTTGGAAGTGTCCAGCACTAAAATCGATTTGGTGGTTGTGCGCGTTCATACTGAGGATTAACAAATTCCACGCTTTTTTAAGCTTTCCTATTTGAAAAGAAAGTGGTATTTTCGCCCACCGTAATTAAAGAAAACAAGCAGTAAAATGGCAATATTAGAGAATATTAGAAAACGGACAACCGTGTTGATTTTGATCATTGGTTTAGCGTTGTTCGCATTTGTAATATCCGGGGTCTTTTCCAGCAACGATTTTGCAGGAGGCAAAGTAGGCTCCTCGGTAGCTGAGGTAAATGGGGAAAGTATTTCCATTGATGACTTTAGAAGACAGGTAGAGACAGCCTCAAGACAATACGGGCCCAATTTCTCCTCAACACAGTTGGTGAACACCGTTTATGATCGCGAAGTAAGAAAAGCGATTTTGAACCAACAATATGAGGATTTGGGGATTGATGTGGAAAGTGACCAAATCATTGAGTTTGTAAAGACTTCGGGATATGCCCAGATTCCTGACTTTTTGGATGAAAATGGAATTTTCAACGAAGAAGTATTCAAAAGTGCTATTGCAGATTGGAAAGTGAACGATCCATTAAGATATGAAGCTTGGTTGCAGGATGAAAAAGCGATT
>JAUICT010000500.1 GCA_030429325.1 Bacteroidia bacterium | reverse complement strand
GGTTTTAACGCCCCTACTCTTCTTTTATTTCTTGGCACAGCTCTATCAATACCCCATTGGTGCCCTTCGGGTGCAAAAACGCAACCAGTTTGTTATCAGCGCCTTTCTTTGGGGTTTCATTCAAAATCACAAACCCTTCGTCTTTTAATCGCTCAATTTCAGCAACAATATCATCCACGGCAAAGGCAATATGGTGTACCCCTTCCCCTCTTTTTTCCAAAAACTTGGCAATGGGACTGTCCGGCCTTGTCGCTTCCAATAATTCAACCTTGTTTGGCCCCGATTTAAAAAAAGATGTCTTAACGCCTTCAGAGGCCACTTCCTCAATCTTGTAGTGTGAAACACCCAAAAGTTTCTCGAACAAGGCATTGGAAGCTTCCAAGTCTTTTACGGCAATGCCAATATGCTCAATCTTGTCCATAGGTTCCTCTTTTTGATTAAAAATACAGTCCTATCCCCCAAAAATACACACTGTTATCCTATCCTTTCGTGCAGTTGGTCATTAATTCGCTTATTTTTGTACTATGGAGGAAACACAACGGCAGAAGAAAATAGCGGGAATCATTCAAAAAGACTTGGCCGATATCCTGCAAAGAGCAGCCACGGATGGTGGCTTAAAGGGAACCTTGATCTCTGTTTCCAAGGTATCGGTGACCACAGACCTGTCCATTGCCAAAGCATACGTAAGCATTTTTCCCAACAAGGACGCCCATAAACTTTTGGATGGAATCAAAGCCAACCAAACGGCTATTCGCTACGAACTGGCCCAACGGACCAAGAACCAGCTCAGGAGGGTTCCAGAGCTTAATTTTTACCTTGATGATTCCTTGGAATACATAGATAATATTGAAAAATCACTCAAAGGCGAAGAAAATCCCATTGAAAATCGAGACTTGCTCGATAAACGAAAGAAATCCTGATTTTGAACTTTCCACTCTATATCGCAAAGCGTTACTTACGATCCAAAAGCAGCCAAAATGCGGTAAACATCATCAATTTTATTACATTTTTGGTGATTGTTATTGGTTCTGCGGCCCTATTTGTGGTGCTCTCGGCATTTGCAGGGCTCAAAACCTTCAGTCTTTCTTTTTCCAATACATTCGATCCCGATCTAAAGGCCACAGCCGCTATTGGAAAACATTTTTCCCTTACCCCTGATCAAGAAAATGATTTGGCAAAGCTCCCAGGGGTGGTCAATTATTCCAAGGAGTTGGAGGAAAAAGTCTATCTCACGTATAAGGAGAAAAGTTTTTTTCCTTTCATCAAAGGTGTCGATGCCAATTACAGAACCGTTACGGAAGTGGATAGTGCCCTTTATTTTGGGACTTGGGGAGATATAGAGTACAGTGCCGTTATGGGCATTGGTATTTACAATCAACTAGGGGTTCCTATTGACAATTACCGAAACCCCATGACCGTACTGGCCCCTAAACCCGGCAAGGGGTCTTTTTCACAACAGGGATTTAACTCCAAACCATACAACCAACTTTCCCTTGTGCTTAGTGGCGTCTATGCCGTTGAGGAACATTTGGACAAGAAATATGTGTTTGCCCAACTTCCCTTGGTACAAAAATTACTGGAAAAGGACAGTACCGAAATCTCGGGAATCAATTTTAAATTGGATGGCAGTGTTCCAGTGGATGAAGTAAAGAACTCCATTAAAACAGTTTTGGGCGATACTGTTCTAGTCCTAACCCGACAAGAGCAGAACGGCACCTTGCACCGCATGCTCAACACCGAAAACCTCGCCACCTACCTCATTTTTACCTTAGTCCTCATCATTGCCCTTTTCAATGTGGTAGGGGCCATCATCATGATGATTTTGGACAAGCAACAAAACTCCAAGACGTTGTTCAGTTTGGGAACCACCATCAAGGACCTCAGAAGAATTTATTTTATTCAGGGGTTATTGGTAACTTCCTTGGGTGGATTTATTGGGGTGCTCATAGGCTCCTTGTTGATTGCTTCTCAACTGGCCTTCAGTTGGCTGAAGATCACCCATTCCCTGGCCTACCCTGTGGAGTACAACATCATGAATGTGTTCTTGGTATTGACCACGATTGTGGTTTTGGGCTTTATCTCATCAAAAATTGCAAGTAGCCGGATTACCAAGAAACTGATAGCGGCCTAGGCAAACTGAAAGTCGCCAAACTTCTCCAGCACCTCATCAAAAGCGGCAAACACATCGGCAGAATCATCACTGGTGACCATCTTCATCCGATATTCCTTGAAGTGGGGAATCCCCTTGAAGTAATTCGTGTAGTGCCTAC
>JAUICT010000499.1 GCA_030429325.1 Bacteroidia bacterium | reverse complement strand
ACGCTCAGCAAGCAAACGTGCTTCTTCCTCTGCCTTTGCAATGGAATCTTGCACTCGTTGCTGTTCTTTTTCCATTTCTTCCAACAAGGCCAATTTTTCCAGTCCTTTTCTAGAAAGTCCTTTTTCAACCTCAAATCTGTAAGCTACACCCAAAGCATGCTGAATATGGTTTGTTGCATTATCAATGCTCATGGCCCACTTCCCGGTAGTGTTAAAGTCCAATCCCCAATGATCCGAGAACCAAGTCCTAAAACCAACTGTAGCGTTGTAGGTTCCCCTACCCTGGTTATTTGCATCGGTGTATCCTGCACCAATCCCAATGTAAGGATCAAAAAAACCGGTTTCGCCCAAAATCATATTAAGATCATAGCTTACCCTAAAATCCAATCCAAAGTAATCTACATCTTCAGGGTTTATAACCTTATCAATGATTTTTCCTTCCTTGTATTTGTTATAGCTCCCGATGGCCTCTAGCCCAAGCCCATTCTTAAAATAGCGACCAACGCTAATTCTAGACGGGTATGGAACCATGTTCCAAGCATTCTCTATGTCAAAAAGCCTGCTAAATTCGTGGCCTGAGTCATCCACCATATTGGTTCCCAAAGAAACCAACCAATAGCTCTGTACAATACTGTCTTTCTTGGTCATTTGGATATCCTGTGCAGAGATGGTCAATGCGAAGAAGCATACCAATACCGCAAGGGCCGGTTTTGAAGTATTCATGATAATTGATTTGAGGTTATCGTTAACAAAGCTATGTTAACTATACAAAAAGGTGAATTTTGCACTTTCAAGTGCTTTAATTTTCGACAAGACGCAATAAAAAAGGAATCTTACGTTATTTACCACCCAATCTTTTTAAAACTGATGTCTTTTGAAATAAGTGGCATTTTGTAGACATAAAAAGGATAGGAGATAACTTGACTGTTTTCGGTACTTTTCTTTATTGTTGAGAGTTCCACGGCGATTGAAAGTACATCATCCGTTTGTTCAATTTGTGATAACATTGGGTCCCTTTGCCCTTGAATCTCTCCCAAACAGACTACTAGAAGCATTTCCTTTGAAAAGTCGACTGTAGGTACTGGAAGTCCTGGTTTTCGCGTCTTATTGACCTGGGCATAAAACTTGTTCAGGGATTTTTCGTCCTTTATGACACTTGTTTCATATTCCGAAATGCCACTATAACCATCTTGGGCAATCAAAATCAAATCTTCCATTTTTTCACCATACAAGGATTGGGCCTTACAGGAAAGTAAACATATCAACAATAAGAAAGACCAAAGGAATTTCATAAATCAGACTGTATTTTTAAAGCGGGAATTATAGGCCTTTTCATATATTTCCTCATAAAGTGGCAATATATTGACAATATCAAATTTGGAGGCCACATTGTAAGCATTTTGCTTGAACTTCTCCAAAGTTTTGTTGTCCCCCAAAATTTGCAAGGCCTTGTTGGCCATATCGTTCACATCTCCAACATCGGACAAAAAGCCAGACACCCCATCAATGTTTACTTCGGGAATTCCACCGGTATTGCTAGAGACCACAGCAACCTTATTGATCATGGCTTCCAAGGCTGCCAAACCAAAGCTTTCTGTTTCCGAAGGCAACAAAAACAAATCTGAAAAGCACAGAATTCTGTCAATCTCGGTACTATTTCCCAAGAACAATACTTTTTCTTTTAAGCCAAGATCATCACACATTTGTTCGGCCCTTTCCTTTTCAGGTCCTTCGCCTACCATGATCAGTTTTGCAGGCAGCTTTTTCTGAATACGGTCAAACACGCGAATCACATCTGGGATGCGCTTCACTTTTCTAAAATTACTGATGTGTGTTATAATCCGCTCATCATCCTTGGCCATGAGCGAACGTTGGCAATCTGTATATTCCGTACTATACTTTGATTTTTCAACGAAATTCGGGATAACTTCTATCTCCTTTTCAATATCAAAAATCTCTAAAGTACTTTTCTTCAAGGCTTCGGATACCGAAGTGACGACATCCGATTTATTGATACTGAAGGTAACCGCAGGCTTGTAAAATGGGTGTTTCCCCACTAGGGTAATATCTGTTCCGTGCAGGGTTGTGATCATAGGGATAAAAATCCCATACTCCTGAAGCATTTTTTTGGCCATGTACCCAGCATAAGCATGCGGAATGGCGTAATGCACATGCAAAAGCTCAATATCGTACATTTTAATGGTGTCCACCAATTTACTGGACAAGGCCAACTCGTACGGTTGGTAGTGGAACAGGGGATACTCCGGGAC
>JAUICT010000498.1 GCA_030429325.1 Bacteroidia bacterium | reverse complement strand
CCAACAAACCTGCTGCGATGATGATGATTAACCTTGATTTTTTCAGGGAGACCCCAAGACTTTGCGCATAATGTTCCCCCAAAAGGAAGGCATTCAGCGCCTTGATGGAGATGATACATAGCAAGACACCCAAAATCACAATCCCCGCCAACAAAGACAATTGTTGGGAACTCAAATTGCCCACGCTACCAAAAGACCAAAATATGAAGCGCTGCAAACTTTCCGCGCTGGTAAAATAGGCCAGTACGCTGACCAATGCCGAGGTGATACTGCCAAACATCAACCCGATAATCAATAAAGCCATGGTATCACGAATCCGTTGTGCGACAATGAGCACTACGGCCAGTACCAAAAAACTGCCTAGACTAGCAGCAATGGCCAAGGAAACATCACCCACAAAGGACAGGGAAGCAAAGCTTGAAACAAAAGAAGCTCCCATTAAAAGCAGTGCAGCCCCCAGACTGGCGCCAGAGCTAATACCGAGAACAAAGGGTCCTGCCAATGGATTTCGGAACAGGGTCTGCATCAAGAGTCCGCTCAGGGAAAGTCCGCCACCCACCAAAAGTGCCGTAAGCGCCTTGGGAATGCGATAGTCCCAAAGAATGTATTCCCATGAGGGCACTTCCAAGGGTTTGCCCAAAAGTCCAGAGAGGGTTGCCGAAAAGGGAATGGAAACGGAGCCCGAACTGATGTTCAATACCACTGCAAGGCAGAGCGCGAGCGAAATCAACACAAAGGAAAGGCGATATGATCTTGGGTGCGACATCTACTGCAAAGGCCTGTAAAAATGGGGTTCATAATCGGGTAAGAGTCCCGGATGCAAGATGGAAATAAGGTCTTTCAACACCAAATCGGGGCGTTGGGGTGCCAATTCATAAAAAACCAATCCACCCGTGGCTCCCTTCCTGATGGCATTGGAGTATACTTTCTTATTGGAAAATGCCGAAAATTGGAGGTAATGGATGTTGGCTTGTTCCAATTCTTCATACGTTCCGTGAAGGGACGGATTCAACCAATAATCCGCTTGTTGTGCTTTTTCCAGGACGGCTTCCAAACTTAAACCGATTCCTCCGGTTTCTTCGGTATCAGCCCAGATATAATCGCTATTGGCATCCTCTAAAAATTGGGCCATCCAACTTTTTCCACCGGAAACGTACCATACATCCTTGTAGAGGCCCCCAGTAAGCACCGTAGGACGTTCTTTGGCATTTTTGGCCAGTACTTTGGCCTCTTGATAAGACTTTTCAATATTCGAAAAAATACTATCGGCCTCCATTTCTTTCTGAAAGAAAGGGGCGAAGAATTTGATCCACTCCGCTTTTCCCAATGGGGTCTGTTCCACCCAATCCCCGTTATAGACCACGGGAATTCCAGACCGTTTGATAATGTCATAGGCCTTGTTGGTATCATTGATGCCAAACCCCATAACCAGTTCGGGGTTGAGTTCCAAGACCACCTCGGTATTGATATTCTCATTGGTGCCCAATTCTTTGATCAGGCCTTGGTCGATTCGCTGTCGGGTGGCAGTAGATGAAATCAAATCGGTATTGGGAAACCCGACCACGGATTCGAGGACGCCCAAGGCTTCCAAGGAAGGGATATGCGTAGTTGAAGTGATTGCCATGCGCTCAACCGGTGTCGCCACAATGGCATCATAGGCGTCGCTAGGTAGGGTAATGGCTGTCAATTTTTCCCTGGGCACCAAGGCATACTTGAAACTTTTTTCGGAGCCGGGCCAAGCTGCCGTGACCTCAATTTCGGTAAACTGACCATTGTGTTGGACTGTAAAGCCCGTAGCATATTGGATTTGGGATTCCTTTGCAGCTACTTCGATGGGTGGGTTTTTCTTTTTTTTGCCACAGCCCAAAACCAAGAGCAAGGAAGCTATTCCGATCAGGAGTATGGATAACTGTTTTTTTGCCATGGACCAAAAGTAAGATTAATTAACTTTTGCCAAAAAAATTAAACAGATTGATTACTTTCGCGTTGAATTTTGGTTTGCACGTTGTTGTTGACGTGTGATTAAAAGGGAATCCGGTGTAAATCCGGAACTGTTCCCGCAACTGTAAGTTTATGCCAAACTTGATTTGGCACCCTTAAAAAGGGATGCGGTTTCTTCTAAACCACTGTCCGACCGGGATGGGAAGGTCAAACCACATAAAGCAAGTCAGGAGACCTGCCAAATTCAAACAAACAATGTTAAACTTTCGGGATAAAAGTTTGCGTATGAACACCATACTACGCTCCCGTTTATTGATTTAAACGAAATGAAA
>JAUICT010000030.1 GCA_030429325.1 Bacteroidia bacterium | reverse complement strand
ACGAAACCATCTATCCCCATAAAAACGATGCTCAATTTCCTTATAAATTCAATGGGTTGAGCAAAGGTGAGAAATACGAGCTGTTTCCTGAAACGCCCTATGGAAATACTATCGTTGCCGAATTGGCCATTGAGGCCATTGATAATGAAGCATTGGGCCAGGGGGCAGAAACAGACTTCTTGGCAATAAGTTTCTCCAGTACTGATAAAATAGGTCATGCATTTGGTCCATATTCTATAGAATTGGAAGACACTTACTTACGTCTAGACAAGGATTTAGGCACACTTTTGCAACATTTGGACCGTAAATTGGGAGAAGGCAACTACATCGTTTTTTTGACCGCCGACCATGCCGTTGCGGATGTAAGGACGTTCTTAGAAGAGCGGCGTATTCCAACAGGTTACTATCATCCCGATGAAATCAAGGTGCAGCTTGAAGATAAATTAAAAAGTGTCTACAACGTGGGTGGACTTGTGGAGGCCATATCGGCAGATCAACTTTTCCTGAACATGGAACTGATAGCGAATAAAGGCCTGAATCTGGATAAAGTCTTGCAGACTTGTAAAACAGAGCTTATGAAAGTTCCCGGAGTTTTTGAGGTCCTCCTACGTCCGGATTTAGAGCGTTTTGAATACACCGAGTCTGAAAAAGCCTTGGTACAAAGAGGGTTCAATGTGAAAAGGTCTGGGGACGTGGTACTATTGTTCAATACAACATGGATAGAATATAAAGAATATGGTACGGGCCATGGTACCAGCTATAGTTATGATACCCATGTTCCTCTTTTGTGGTATGGCACCAATATTCCTAAAGGTGAAACGACCAAAAAGAAAAGTATAACGGACATTGCACCCACGCTTGCACTTATGCTGGGAACAAAGTTTCCCAATGCAACGACAGGAGAGCCAATTTCAGAACTATTTGATCAATAATGAGAGTACCCACAAGTGTTTTGTTCGAAAAAGCCTATGGCAAGTTTTGCATACCTGCCATAAACATCTCTAACCCGGAACAGGTATTGGGGTTATTTTCTGCCGCAAAAAAATTTAATGCCCCATTCATAATTCAAACCACACCTGCCGCAAGGGATTATGCTTCCCCTTCAATGTTGATCAATTATATAAATGCTGCCGAGGAACTATATCCTGGATTGGTTTTTGCCGTGCATTTGGATCATGGGAACGAGAAACATGCTGCGGATGCAATTGCTTCCAACGCTTACACTTCAGTTATGATAGATGCTTCCCACGATAGTTTTGTCAACAATATTGAGCGTACCAAAGCTGTGGTAGAGTTGGCTCGACCGAAAAATATCTCGGTAGAAGCTGAATTGGGGGTACTCAGTGGTGTGGAGGATGATCTTTCCGTGGATGAGAGCAATGCTCTTTACACGGACCCAAATAAGGTAAAGGAATTTGTAGAGGCCACCCATTGTACGAGTCTTGCCGTTGCTGTGGGAACGAGTCATGGTGCCTATAAATTCTCACAAGGTGAAGGACTTCGTTTTGATCTTTTGGATGAAATTCAACAGAAACTTCCAAAATTTCCCATTGTGCTCCATGGAGCATCCACCATAGACCCAAAAGAGATTGACCGAATCAACAAAGCCGGGGGCAACCTTTCCAAAAAAGCGAAAGGAATATCTGAGGAGGACATAAAAAAAGCGATATCATACGGGATTTGCAAGCTTAACATTGCGACAGACCTACGATTGTTATGGACAAGGATCTTTAGGGAGTTCTTTATGGAACATGATGGTGAATGGGATCATTTAAAACCAGGGAAACAGTATATGGAGGAACTGGAGTATCTACTTGAGAAAAAGTTTGTCCTATTGAATGCCAAGAACAAAGCGAACCTTTATAAATAAGACAATTATGATAAAGTTGGGAATAGCACCTATTGGTTGGACGAATGATGACATGCCCGAACTTGGCGGGGATATCACTTTTGAACAATGCATTAGTGAAATGGCACTTGCAGGATATATAGGATGTGAAGTTGGCAATAAGTATCCAACTGAAGATCCTTCTCTTTTAAAAAAATTTCTGGATTTAAGGGGCTTGACAATTTGCAATCAATGGTTCAGCTATGAATTCACGACAAAACCACTTGATGAGGTCAAGAAGGAATTCATCAAACAACTGGAGTTCTTGAGTCTTATGGGAGCACAAGTCATCGGGGGTGCCGAATGTGGGAACACCATTCATGGTGATTTCAAAATACCCATTACCCAACGTCCAATAGCCACAAAGGAAGATTGGGCAAAACTGACCAAAGGACTTAACGAACTCGGAAAACTATCCTTCGAAACCTATGGTATTCAGCTAGCTTACCACCATCATATGGGAACTATGGTACAAACAACGGAAGAAGTTGATCGCTTATTGGAGGAGACAGATGAAAAATATGTGAACTTGAATTATGATTGTGGCCATTTTCACTTTGCAAATGAGGATGCGATAGCTGCCCTTTCCAAATATTTTTCGAGAACCGCACACATACACCTAAAAGATGTTCGAACTCCCATAATGTCATTTTCTTATAGAGAACAACTCAGCTTTTTGCAAGCTGTAAAAAATGGCGTCTTTACCGTACCTGGGGACGGCAATTTGGACATAGCGTCATTGATTAACATTATTTTAAAGAACAATTATAAGGGTTGGTTGGTCGTAGAGGCCGAACAAGATCCTGCCAAGGCCAACCCTTTCGAATATGCCAAAAAAGGCTACGATTATATAAATGAAAAATTAAAAACAACATCATATGGACATCCTCAGAAAACCTAATAATGAAGCTGAAGTCTATCAAAGCATTACCACAAAAAATACAGGCTGGCAATGGTTGAATTTTGAAGCTCGTAAAATGAAAAAAGGGGAGGAATGGTCACATGACACCTTGGATAATGAGATGGTCATTGTACTCCTTTCAGGAAATTTCAAAGTCTCAAGCAACAAGGGGAATTGGCAAACTTTCAATGGACGTAAAGACGTCTTCAAAGGGGTGGCCCACACCCTTTATTTGCCAAGGAGCACAAAGTTTACTTTAACAGCTACCACTGACCACCTTGATATTGCATATGGCTGGTGCATAGCAGATCATGACTTTGAGCCATGTTTTTTAACTCCTTCCGATACTCCCATCGAAATTTTTGGTGGTGACAATGCAACCAGGCAGTTCAACGATCTAATCCCGCCAGGTTTTCCGTGCAACCGAATCGTGGTACGCGAAGTGTACACTCCATCCGGCAATTGGAGTTCTTTCCCGGCACATAAGCATGATGTGAGAACTGTGGATGAAAAGGGAGAACTATTGGAACCCCAACAAGATGAAACCTACTTCTATAAATTTCAAAAAGCTGCCGGCTATGCCATACAACAAGTCTACACAAAGGAAAGTGACAACCCCAAAAAGCACCTTGATGAAATTGTAAGGCCGAGAAACAATGATGTTGTAGTGGTACCTGGAGGCTATCATCCCGTAGTCGCCGAACATGGTTTCCATTGTTACTATCTCAATTTCTTGGCAGGAACGGACCAATCATTGGCCAATACCACGGATACCGATCATGAATGGATTTATGGATCATGGTCTGGGAAAGATAAAAGATTGCCCTTGGTAACCCCCAAAATGAACGACTATGAAGACCAGTAAAAAACATGATTTGATAACCATCGGACGATCATCTATAGATCTATACTCCCAAAATATAGGCGCCCCATTCAACAAAATAAAGTCATTCGATGCCTTTGTAGGAGGCTCACCCTTGAACATTGCAGTGGGCTGTGCTAGACTTGGCATGGACGTTAGTCTGCTCACAGCTGTTGGACAAGATAAAGTAGGTGAATTCATTGTCGATTTTCTTCAAGGGGAGCAAGTGGGCACCCAATCCATCCCTATTAAAAAACAAGCACGAAGCAGCGCGGTAATCTTAGGTATCGAACCACCTGACAAATTTCCCTTGGTGTATTATAGGGATAATGCCGCTGATTCCCAATTGGACATTGATAATGTCACCAATGCCAATATTGAAGATTATAAAATGATTCAGATAAACGGTACAGCACTTAACATGGAACCGACCCGAAGTGCTACGTTCTTAGCAGCCGAAATAGCCGTTAAAGTAGGTACCGATGTACTCT
Source organism: Bacteroidia bacterium (assembly GCA_030429325.1). Classification (GTDB taxonomy): domain Bacteria; phylum Bacteroidota; class Bacteroidia; order Flavobacteriales; family Flavobacteriaceae; genus Flagellimonas. The sequence continues at coordinate 7,505 of JAUICT010000030.1, read as the reverse complement.
TGGACCTAGATTTCAGGGCAGACCAGTGGCATGATATCAGGGCATTTGGAATTACTATACGTGCTATTCTACACAAGACAAAAATTGTACTCGGCACCGAAGAGGAAATATTGGCGACCGCATTGGGAAATGGATCGGAACTGACCATTGAAGACCAACAAATTTCAGCCCCCACCATTAAAGGGGATATTAACGAATGTATCCAAGAAATCATGTCCTACGGAATTGAATTGCTTGTTGTGAAGCGAGGTGAGCATGGGGCCCGTGCATATACCCAGGATGGAAAAATAACGGACATCCCCGGATTTCCTGTCAAAGTATTGAACGTGTTGGGTGCTGGAGATGCATTTGCCAGCGGTTTTATATATGGTTTATTACAGGGGTGGGATCTGTACAAATGTTGTAGAATGGGGAACGCCAGTGGAGCTCAAGTAGTGACCCGAAATGGGTGCGCTAATTTCATGCCCACACTAAACGAATCAATGGAATTTATTGAAAGCCATGGCGGTTTTTAGCCAGTTCCGCAAAAAAATCTAATAATGACAACTACAAAAAAGTTAACCGTTGCCCAAGCCACAATTGAATTTCTAAAGAACCAATATGTAAACAGGGATGGTGCGGAACAGGCATTCTTCAAAGGTTGCTTTGGAATCTTTGGCCATGGTAATGTTGCTGGAATTGGGGAAGCCTTAAAGAATAGTACTGATTTCACGTATTACCAAACACGAAATGAGCAAGCTATGGTGCACACTGCTGCTGCCTATGCAAAAATGAAAAATAGATTACAAACCTTTGTTTGTACCACATCTATAGGTCCCGGAGCAACCAATATGATTACTGCTGCGGCTGGAGCCACGATCAATAGGCTTCCAGTACTTCTGCTACCAGGTGATTTTTTTTCAAAAAGAACTGCTACACCTTTGCTCCAACAGCTTGAAGTAGGGTCTTCTCAAGATATTTCTGTTAACGATTGTTTTAAGCCAATTTCCAAATATTGGGATCGGATCAATAGACCCGAACAGCTGTCCACGGCCTTACTGGAATGTATGCGCGTTCTTACCTCTCCGGCCGATACGGGTACAGTAACCTTGGCTTTGCCCCATGATGTGCAGACTGAAGCATTTGATTTCCCTTTGGAGCTGTTCGAGAAACGAGTCTGGTACATCCCCCGAAACCTGCCTGATCCGTATCTATTGGAAAAAGCGGTACAACTAATCAAAAATGCCAAAAAACCAATGCTGGTTACGGGAGGTGGGACAATTTATTCAGAAGCAGAAAAAGTTCTTGAGGAATTTGTAGAACAAACCGGGATTCCAGTAGTTGAAACCTATGCAGGAAAAGGTAGTTTACACTATGGTCACCCATTGAACCTTGGTGCCATGGGAGGTACTGGTACCAAGGGAGCCAATGAAATTGCAAAAGATGCCGATGTGGTCATAGGTATTGGGACAAGATATGGTGATTTTATGACTGCCTCAAAATCCGCATGGCAAAACCCAAATGTTACCTTCATCAACATAAACGTTGCCGAAGTCGATGTTCACAAACATGCAGCCCTTCCCCTATTGGGTGATGCACGGGAAATCCTTAATCTGCTCTCTAAAAAATTAAAAGATTATCAAACTGACAAATCTTATCGAGACCTTGTAAAAGCATATGGTACAGAATGGGAAACCATTGTGGATAAGGCATATGACCCTGAAGACCATAACAATCCAGTACAGGCCGAATTCATCGGGGCACTGAACCAATTTGTTGATGAAAAGGACATTGTATTATGTGCTGCTGGTAGTTTACCCGGCGACCTACACAAACTTTGGCGCACAAAAAATTCCAAAGGATTCCATTTGGAATACGGTTACTCATGCATGGGCTATGAGATTCCAGGGGGACTAGGGGTGAAAATGGCAGACCCGAGCAGGGAAGTCTATGTTATGTGCGGTGATGCCACTTACTTGATGATGCCATCAGACTTGATAACTACCATACAAGAAGGCTATAAAATCACCCTAATATTAGTAAACAATGATGGCTATGCCAGTATAGGAGGACTATCCAAATCTTTAGGAAACAAAGGCTTTGGCACTGAGTTTAAATACCGTGACAAGACCAACAATCAATTGACAGGCGAACATCTCCCCGTTGACTTGGCAAAAAATGCCGAAAGTTTAGGTGCTACAGTGTATAGACCAAAGGGAATGGATCAGTTTAAAGAGGCCTTGGCCCAGGCCAAAGAAAACACTAATACGACCGTCATCTATGTAGAGACATTCCGTGACAGAAAATTGGCCGGTTATGCCTATTCTTGGTGGGAGGTTCCAGTTCCGGAGGTATCCATTTCCGAAGGTGTCCAAAAAGCCAGGAAAGATTATGAACAACAAAAGAAGAAACAACGGTCTTACATCAAACCAACCAAAATCTAAATACATAAAACATGGAAATACTTAAAAATTATATAAATGGAAGCTGGGTGGAAAGCAAAAGTACATCATCCGCCGATGTCGTGAATCCGGCGAACCAAGAAATTATTGCCAAAGTACCTGTTGGTAAAAGCACTGGTCAAGACATGGCATTAGCTATTGAACATGCCCACAAGGCTTATGAGGATTGGAAGAATGTTCCTACTATGAAACGCGTACAGCCGCTTTTCAGTCTTAAAAAGTTGCTGGAGGACCATAAGGAAGAAATTGCCGTTTTAATCACTAATGAGTGCGGAAAAACCTTTGCCGAATCACTGGGTGAAGTACAACGGGCCATTGAGAACGTTGAAGTCGCATGTGGTGCTTATGTAATGGGGCAATCTGAATTTTCTGAGAACATTGCTACAGGAATCGACGAATTTATGATTCGGCAGCCTTTGGGGGTATGCGGTTGTATTACCCCTTTTAACTTTCCTGGAATGATTCCATTTTGGTTCTTGCCTTACGCTATAGCAACGGGCAATGCCTTTGTTATAAAGCCCTCTGAAAAAGTACCCATGACCATGCAATACGTATTTGAGCTGATCGATAAAAATCTGGACCTTCCCAAAGGGTTGCTCAGTTTAGTTCATGGGGGGAAGGATGCTGTGGATGCAATGCTCCAAGATTCCAAGGTTAAGGCCATCAGTTTTGTTGGGTCGACGCCCATTGCAAAATACATTTACTCGGAAGGTGCTAAATATGGCAAGCGAGTTCAGGCCCAGGGAGGTGCAAAGAACCCAGTTGTGATAATGCCCGATGCCGATGTAGAAATGACCACACGAATTATAACGGACTCGGTATATGGATGCGCTGGGCAGCGCTGTTTGGCTGCTTCTGTAATCATACCTACTGGAGACGACAAGGGAGTGTTCAAAGAGGCTTTGGTCGAAGCGGCTAAACTAAGAACTACAGGGTATGGTATGGATGCAGGGACGGAAATGGGTCCGGTCATAACACCGGAAAGCAAAACTCGTATTGAAGGCTTGATTCAAAAAGGAATAGATGAAGGGGGAAATCTACTATTGGACGGACGGAATACCACTATATCGGGCTACGAAAAAGGAAATTTCGTAAGACCCACCATCCTAGAAGGTCTACCATTGAACGGGGACCTGATGGGCACCGAAATCTTTGGGCCGGTCATGAGCCTTGTCAATTTTAAAAAACTAGAGGAAACGATTGATTTTATCAATAAGGGAAAGTATGGTAATATGGCCTGTATTTTTACGCGTGATGGCCTTGCGGCAAGAACATTCAGAAATCGGGTCATGGCAGGGAATGTAGGGATTAACATTGGTGTAGCGGCCCCTGTCGCCCAGTTCCCATTCTCCGGGTGGAAAGACTCTTTTTTCGGTGATCTGCATGGGCAGGGAAGACATGCCATAGAATTCTTTACACAGACCAAAGTTGTCATTGAACGTTGGCCAAGAAATTGGTCCAGAAAATTCTAAATAGTGAATACGATGAAAAAAATCAATTTAGGACTTGTTGGTGTGGGAAGAATGGGCAGCATTCATTTGGAAAACTTGGTCACCAAATTTCCAAACGCCAGGGTATTGGCCCTATCGGACACCAATCCAAATATTAAAGCTTTGGCTGAAAAGTATAAAGTCGCCAAGGTCTATCCAAAATTCGAATCGATGATCGAAGATTCTGAAATTGATGCCGTGGTCATCTGTTCTCCAACGGATTTACATGCCACACATATCATTAAGGCGGCCAAGGCCGGAAAGCACATTTTTTGTGAAAAACCCATGGACCTCTCCTTGGAGACCACAAAGGAGGTCTTGGAAATAGTCAAAATGGCCGGGGTTAAACTATTTATTGCATTCAATAGGCGATTCGACCCCAATTTCCAAAAAGTGGAAAAAATGGTCAGGGACGGTAAAATAGGTGCTCCACAAATCATTAAAATTACCAGTAGAGACCCAGGCCCGCCACCCCTACCCTATATAAAGGTTTCCGGAGGTCTGTTTTTGGATATGGCCATTCATGATTTTGATATGGCCCGGTTCATCAGTGGTAAAGAGGTGGTCGATGTATTTTCCAAAGGGACGGTGTTTATAGATGAAGGAATTGGGAAAGCAGGCGATATAGATACGGCTGCCACCATTTTGACCATGGAGGACAATTCAATGGTTATTATAGACAACAGCAGAAAAGCCTCTTATGGATATGATCAACGTATAGAGGTTTTCGGTTCCAAGGGAATGTGCGGGTCTGAAAATATGTTACATGACAATCATTTTCATTGGGATGAAAACGGGATTCACGGAGCACTTCCAATGGATTTTTTCATGGATCGTTACCTAAAATCCTACTCTAATGAAATGGACAGTTTTTTAAATTGTCTTCTCAATAATACGGACCCCAATCCTTCGGGCTTGGATGGTTTAATATCGATTGCCATTGGACTTGCCGCCAAAAAATCACTTCAAGAAGGGAGAACCGTAAAACTATCGGAGTTTCTTTAAGCTCGTAATCAAAAAAAATCATGCATGTATATAGCCACCACGTTTATTGCATTTTTAGCTTTTGTTGCCCTCTATTCATGGTATAGGCTCAGAAAGGAAAACCTAAGTTCCAAAGATGGTTACTTTTTAGGTGGGCGTAGTTTGACAGGGGTGGTTATAGCGGGCTCTATGTTGTTGACCAATATTTCCACGGAACACTTGATTGGAATGAACGGTTCTTCATATAAGAATGGATTCATCATTATAGCTTGGGAGGTCACTTCCGCCATAGCACTTATTATAGCTGCCATGTACTTTGTCCCCAAATATTTAAAAATGGGGCTTACCACCATTCCTCAATTTCTTGAAGAAAGGTTTGATGGGGCAACACGAACCATGGTTGCCACGTTTCTAATGATTTCTTTTGTGGTAACGCTTTTGCCCATAGTCCTATACACTGGAGCCATTAACCTTGAAAGTATTTTCAACGTATCGGAAGCTTTGGGGGTGACTCAAAAAAAAGGGATTTGGGTAACCGTCGTAGCCATCGGTGTACTAGGATCAATTTATGCCATATTTGGCGGGCTGAAAGCCGTGGCAGTCTCTGACACCATAAACGGTTATGGCCTTTTGATTGGCGGATTGGCCATACCTCTGATTGCACTTATAACGATCGGGGATGGCAATCCTTGGAACGGATTGGTAAAAGTCTATAACCATGCACCTGAAAAATTCAATGTCATAGGCGCAAAGGATTCTGTCTTACCCTTTGAGGTCCTCTTTACTGGACTTATGATAAACCAACTCTATTTTTGGAGTATGAACCAAACCATTATACAAAGGGCTTTGGGGGCAAAAAACCTTAAGGAAGCCCAAAAAGGACTGTTGTACACAGGAGCATTGAAGATATTGATACCGATTGTAATTGTTCTTCCCGGGGTCATTGCCTTCTATTATTACGGTGATATGTTTTTTGACAATCAAGATATAGTATATCCTGAATTGATCAAAGAAGTATTGCCGAAGGCATTGGTCGGTATATTTGCAGCCATTGTTATGGGTGCCGTACTAAGTACGTTTAACAGCGTATTGAACAGTGCTGCCACTATTTTTTGTATTGATGTGTATAAACGACATATCAACAAGGATATTAGCGATACCAACCTGGTCAAAATTGGTAAAACATCTTCGGCTATACTGGCAATTTTTGCCATTTTGGCTGCTCCCTTGGTCGGTAATGCTCCTGATGGGTTGTACCAATTACTGCAACAATTGAACGGAATTTTCTTTATTCCCATTGCATCTATAATTTTGGCTGGTTTCTTTTTAAAATCCATATCCGCTACAGGAGCAAGGGCAGGACTGGTTTTTGGCCTTATATTCTATATTCTGACAACCTTTGTTATGAAAGTGGACCTCCATTTTATTCACATTTGGGGAATTGAATTTGTATTGAATATTTTGGTCATGTACCTGTTCTCCTATTTCTATCCAATGACGAAAAAATTCGAAATAAATGACCTTCATATACTCGAAATGAAACCATGGAAATACTCCAAGGTTTGGTCAATAGCCTTATGCATGATTACATTATTGATTTATATTCTATTGGGTATCAATTAATTTTTTTTATTTAAAGCAAAATATAAGTATCCACAGAAAACAGTATCGATTTTACATATTGGACAAACATTGAAGAATCAATACCATAAAAATTGTAACCCAAGACAAAAAGGCATCTATTTTTTCAAATCTAATTACCTTGTCATCAGAATTAGGATATTGATCAATGAAACATGACCCTTACATAAAAAAGTTTGCATTTAAGGACGGGCTTCCACAAGAATTTGAACTGGTCGAGTTAGGGAAGTTATTTGAGGAGCATTCCTATAGTCTGACCATTCCACATCGCACAGGGTTTTACCATGTCCTATGGTTCCAAAAAGGAACACCGACCCACATGATAGATTTTGAAGCCATTACCATAGAGCCCGGTACCATCCTTTTTCTGAACAAGGACACTGTCCAACAATTCGATAAGAATGGAAAATTTGATGGCAAGGCCCTATTGTTCACAGAAGGTTTTTTTTGCAGATCCATTCCAGACACTAAATTTTTGCGCAGTACCATCCTGTTTAACGATCTTTTCTCCATATCCAAAATCAAATTGCCATCCAATGATTCCATAGTACCTTCAACTATGGATCATATTCAAAAGGAGTTGGAAAATCCCAAAGATGACTTTCAATCCACCATCTTGCACAACCTATTGCATAACCTGTTACTTCACGGTGAAAGGGAGAGACGAAAACAAGATTTTATTGAGATCAAACAGAGTGTCGACCTTGACATTGTGATGCAATTTAGGGAGCAATTGGACATCCATTACAAGCACCATAAAAAGGTCGGGTATTTTGCAAAAACAATCGGGGTCTCGACCAAAAGGCTCAACAGGGCCACATCGCGTGTTTTGGACAAATCCCCCAAAAGCATCATTGATGAAAGGGTCCTACTGGAATCCAAACGACTCTTGGCACATACTACCTCCAGTGTCAAGGAAATAGGTTTTGGACTGGGATTTGATGAACCC
>JAUICT010000497.1 GCA_030429325.1 Bacteroidia bacterium | reverse complement strand
TTGCCCAGGTGTTCAATCCAGTTGGGTTGATTTTGGGCCTGCTCGTTGCCCAGCAATTTGTCCTTAAAAAATTACAATCCGATGACATCGCTGATTATTCGTCCTTGGATGAAGCCAAGAAAGCCTTGATCCGCACATCGGACCTTATGGTCATTAGAGACCCTTATGTTATCCTTGGATTGGTCATCATGGCAGTTTTTGTATTGATTTTGGTGAGCAAGATGCCCCAAGCCAAAGGCGATGGCACCATTCCTTCACTCCAAGAAACTGGAAAGGCATTGTTCCATAGACCCAAATACATCTTGGGTGTATTGGCCCAAGTTCTGTATGTAGGTGCACAAATCATGTGCTGGACCTATATCTATCAATATGCCGAGGCCATAGGCATGGCAAGCGATGTGGCCGCCAACTATCAATTTGTGGCGTTCATCGTCTTTTTGGTGGGAAGGGCCATTGGCACCTATATGCTCCGTTTTATCAGTTCGGGAAAACTGTTAATGTGGTTTGCCGTGCTGGCAGGTGCCTGTGCTGCAGGAACCATTTTTATCGAGGGACATTTGGGATTGTATTGCCTTGTGGGTGTTTCATTCTTTATGTCGCTTATGTTCCCTACCATTTATGGCATTGCCCTGAACGGATTGACCGAGGAGGAATCCAAATTAGGTGCCGCCGGGTTGGTCATGGCCATCGTTGGAGGGGCCTTGATGCCCAAACTACAAGGTATGATCATTGATGTTGGTGGAAATGGTGTGGCCGACACCAAAATGATGGGTGTTTCAGAAGTGAACTTCTCTTTTATACTACCGCTCTGCTGTTTTGTCTACATTGCATGGTTTGGTTTCAAAACCTTTAAAAACGAGCACATATGGGAGATTTGAGAAGATTTTGCCTTGCCTTGGACCTTGTGGACGATGAAGAAAGCATTCGAGCCTACGAAGACCATCATAAAAAAGTGTGGCCTGAAATCTTGGAGAGCATCACCGATTCCGGGATTCAAAACATGGAAATCTACCGAATCGAAAATCGCCTGTTCATGATCATGGAGGTCGATGCTTCCTTTTCGTTTGAAGCAAAACAACAAGCCGATAATGAGAATCCCAAAGTGCAGGAATGGGAAAAACTGATGTGGAACTACCAACAAGCACTGCCCTCGGCCAAGCCTGGGGAAAAATGGTTGTTGACCAAAAAAATATTTGAATTATAATTTGTAACCCTATGAAGAAAGTGATTATTGCCGTAGGGGCCATTTTTATAATGGCCTGTACCGGAAAGTACGACAACGTCCAAAACACCGCGGAAGACTATCAAGTGATTCCAAAACCTGCGGAATTGACCATGCAGGTCGGGAAGTTTGTGATAGATGGAAGTACTTCCATCAGTGCAGCCGAAGGACTTAAGGAAGAGGCGGCTTTTCTTGCGGAGTCCATTCAACAGTTGACCCAAGTAAGCCCATCCGTTACAGACCAAAAGGCCAGTATCACCCTCGCCCTGAACAATCAAATTGAAAATGAGGAAGGGTACACGCTAGAGGTGGCCCCTGACCAAATCAACATTTCGGGAAAGAACGCCAAAGGTGTTTTTTATGGCATACAGTCCCTTGTTCAATTGATCAGCCTACCTGAAGAAGGGTCATCCATTACCGATGTTACCGTACCTGCGGTGACCATCAAAGATCAACCCCGATTCATCTACAGGGGGATGCACTTGGATGTTGCGCGTCATTTCTTCGATGTGGATTTTGTGAAAAAGTACATCGACATGATCGCCATGCACAAAATGAACACCTTCCACTGGCACTTGACCGAGGACCAAGGATGGCGTATAGAAATCAAAAAATATCCTGAGTTGACCAAGGTTGGGGCCTACCGAAATGGAACCATAACAGGTCACTATCCTGGAGAAACCAATGACAATGAACGTTACGGCGGCTTCTACACCCAAGATGATATAAGGGAGGTTTTGGCCTATGCCCAAAAGCGCCATGTTGAGGTCATTCCAGAAATTGAACTTCCCGGTCACAGCCAAGCGGCCATTGCTTCTTATCCGTATTTGAGCTGTTTCCCCGAGGAGCCCACTGAAGTACCCAACGGTCTAATGTCCGAAGCTTCCAAGGAACAACAGAAAAATGGCCAACCCAAGGTAGTTCAAGAGTCATGGGGGGTATACAATGATGTTTACTGTGCCGGAAAAGAAGAAACCTTTGCCTTTTTGGAAGGGGTATTGGACGAGGTAACCGCCCTTTTCCCATCCAAATACATCCATATTGGAGGGGATGAGTG
>JAUICT010000496.1 GCA_030429325.1 Bacteroidia bacterium | reverse complement strand
GGGGTACGATTCTTTTTGATTGCCTGCAGAACAGTATGCCATTCAAACCGGACAACACCCTGCGATCACTACCGAAAACAACATTAAAAGGTATCGCGAGCAGTTGGATAGATTGGGCTTCTCGTTCGATTGGAGCAGGGAAGTGCGTACCTCCAATCCGGGATATTACAAATGGACACAGTGGATCTTCATCCAATTGTTCAACTCATGGTACAATAATAGTTCTGATAAGGCTGAGCCCATTGAGGGCTTGGTCTCCATCTTTGAAAAAGAAGGAAATACATCGGTGGAAGCTGTTTGCGATGAGGATACACCCAATTTTGGTGCAGCGGAATGGAACGCATTTTCTGAAAAGGAAAAACAAGCAATTCTTTTAAAATATAGACTGACCTATTTGGCTGATACCGAAGTGAACTGGTGTCCGGCTTTGGGCACGGTTTTGGCCAATGATGAGATCGTAAATGGCGTATCCGAGCGTGGAGGTCATCCCGTCATTCGCAAAAAAATGACGCAGTGGAGCATGCGTATCACGGCTTATGCCCAACGCTTGCTAGATGGATTGAACAAGATTGATTGGCCACAGCCGCTAAAAGATTCCCAGACCAATTGGATCGGACGTTCCGAAGGCGCTTCGGTGACTTTCAATGTCATTCCAAATGAAGGTGTCACTTCGAGCGCAGTCGAGAAGTCGGAGAAGATTGAGGTCTTCACCACCCGCCCCGATACCATTTTTGGGGTAAGTTTTATGACCTTGGCCCCTGAGCATGATTTGGTGCCCAAAATCACCACTCCAGAACAAAAAGCTGAGGTGGAAGCCTATGTGGAGGCTACGGCAAAGCGTTCCGAGCGGGATCGTATGGCTGATGTAAAGACCATTTCAGGGGTGTTTACCGGAGCATATGCAGAGCATCCATTTACCAAGGAGCCTGTTCCCATTTGGATTGGCGACTATGTGTTGGCCAGTTACGGAACCGGAGCTGTCATGGCCGTGCCTTGTGGTGACCAACGGGATTACGATTTTGCCAAACATTATAATATAGCCATCCCCAATATTTTTGAAGGGGTGGATATTTCCGAAGAGGCTTTTGCCGATAAGGCGACAACCATTATTGCCAATTCCGACTTTTTGAATGGGCTTTCTTATAAAGAGGCCACTAAAAAAGTGATTGCAGAGTTGGAAAAAATTGGACATGGAGTGGGTAAGGTCAACTATCGCCTTCGTGATGCCGTGTTCAGTAGGCAACGCTATTGGGGAGAGCCCTTCCCAGTGTATTATGTGGATGGGATGCCCCAGATGATTGATTTGGAACACTTGCCTTTGGAATTGCCCGAAGTGGAGAAATACCTTCCCACTGAAACTGGCGAGCCGCCCTTGGGCAATGCCACCACTTGGGCTTGGGACGCCAAGAACAATAAAGTAGTTTCCAATGAGATGCTGAAACAACTTCAGCATGACGGTCATTCCGAACTTGATTCGGAATCTCATGAAGGAGTGTACCCGTTGGAGTTGAACACCATGCCGGGTTGGGCGGGAAGTTCCCAATACTTTAATCGATATATGGACCCGCGCAACGATGAGGCCATCTTCTCTCCGGAGGCTATTGGATATTGGCAGGATGTGGATCTCTATATTGGCGGTAGTGAACATGCCACGGGCCACCTGCTGTATTCCCGTTTTTGGCAGAAGTTTATGTTTGATCGAGGTTATGTGCCCAAGGACGAATATGCCCAAAAGTTGATCAACCAAGGGATGATCACGGGTACAAGTGCTTTTGTTGTTAAACTTATAATAAGGATATCTCATAATGGTGTAGGCCCATCAGGATTTACTTTTGAGAAAATAAAGGAATTGAGGTTTCATGACCATTTTGTTTCTGATAGTTGCTTTAAAACCCCTATGAATCGTGGGGCTTTTTCTCTTAGGATGAGGAATGAAGGACATTTAGAAAAACTATTGAGTAAAGAAGATTTGAAGTATTTGGATGAAGACAAATATTTAATAGGTTACGAGGTTGAAGATAGAATACAAATAGATGTATCATTAGTTAATTCTTCTGATGAGATAGATTTAAATGGACTTCGAAATTGGAGAAAAGATTTCGAAAAGGCTATTTTCTTAAAAGATGGGGCGGGTAGTTTTACTGCTTTAAGAGAAGTTGAAAAAATGTCCAAATCCAAGTACAATGTCGTCAACCCCGATGCTATTTGTGAGGAGTATGGGGCAGATTCCCTTCGTTTGTATGAAATGTTCTTGGGTCCCTTGGAGCAATCCAAACCTTG
>JAUICT010000495.1 GCA_030429325.1 Bacteroidia bacterium | reverse complement strand
TTAATCTTTACCTTGGTATCAATTGATTGATTAAAAGCATGGTTGTTTTTCCAAAATCATATCCAAGTGCATTGCACAGTCAACAGTTGACTGATTTTATAAAGCAATGGATAGAAGTTCATCCAGATGTTTTAGAGAAAATCATCGAGACTCTGGAACTGGACTACGATTATGGGGAGTTTGTTGGCAATGTATGCTTTATCAACCATCCTGAAATCCGAGAGGATTATAAGAATACTTTTTCCACCGAAAATCTTTTCCACTACAGCTATGCAACCATGCATGCATCCCACCTTCGGTCTAAATATGGAGTTTTTTGTTGGTCCAACACAGCATTGATACCAACACCCCCAAACAAAGATTCTTTTTGGAAATTGGTGGCCATCGGCGAAAAATTAAATGCCTTGCACATTATGAAAGTGATGGACGATTTTAGGATTGGCAAACCAGTTACCAACGACACGTTACAAAAAACCGCCCATCCGACTCCCAATATGTTTTATGTATTGGTGGAAGACACCTTCACTGAAATTGAAATCAATGATTGGACCTTAAATTTCAGTATTGGTCCTTACCACCCTATCCGCAGCGTTCTGAACACCTTAAATACTTCTTCCTTGAGCAAAAAGGAGTTTATGGGGCTTATGCTTACCATAAGGAAAATAAGCCGTAGTCAATCCTTGATTGCCCAAATTGATGGGGTTTTTGGAACCTTTGATCAATAGCATTGCATGTTACAAAGCCATATCATTTTACAAAATGGGCCCTGTTTTTTCCAAGAACGCCCAAGAGCACGCTTTCCTTTGCGTTCCTGAACTTTTTTAGATGTTCCCTGAACATGCCTCTGCTTTTTTCATGGTGGTGTAAGTGGTACATATCACATTCCAAGGTATCACATTCCACTGCTTTGGCCTTGTTCATTAGATATCGGTTCAGGCTTGCCAAAAGTACGGTGTTCTCCCGGCGCAACACACGCAAAACCCCATCCAACTCCATATTCCCCAATAGCTGTTCTTGTACTTTCAGTACATATTGGAGCTCTTTTTCAATAGCTTCAAGTTCTTCTGTCCATTCGTTGATTTCGATATGTTCCCGTTTCTGGAGAATTTGTTCTGCCGTATCATGCACGTAAAAAACAGGTGGGTTCATATTAAAGTGTTTAAATCCAAGGTTTCCTTTGTTTGTTCCACCTTGGCAATTACCAATTTCTTCTCCCCGGCAGGAAACTTCCAGACCACATCATCTCCTTCTGCATAGCCAACAACCGCAGACCCCATGGGAGCCAAAATAGAAATCTTGTCCTGTTTTACGTCCTTGTCCTTGGGCATTACAAGTTGAAATCGTTTTTGCCAGCCATCCCCAGAAGTTATCGTTACAAAAGAATTGAACCGAACAATGTCGTTGGGCATTTCGCTTTCATGACAAATCTTGGCGGTATCCAACTCTTTGGATAACTTTTTTGCGGATTCAAACTGCGTATCATCCTTGTAAAACCCAGAAAGGTTGGTATACCTTTTCAACAATACAAACTCTTTTTGTTCTATGATCAGTTTTCCGTACTTCATTTGTATTGATTATGGGAAAATTCCCCGTTGCACATAAGTCCGCTCAAGTCTTTCAATGGCTATTACAAAGGCCGCTGTCCGCATATCCATTCTTCGTTCTTCCGATGTCTGAATAACTTTTCCGAAGGATTCCTTAAGCTTTTCTTCCAATTTTTCCATGACCTTTTCAAGGGACCAAATCTCACCGTTCCTATTCTGAAGCCACTCAAAATAGCTTCCTATTACCCCTCCGGAATTGCATAAAATATCAGGGATGATCTCAATTTCCCTTTTCAAGAGTATTTCCTCTGCTTCAACATCTGTTGGTCCGTTGGCTCCTTCGGCAATGAGTCTTGCCTTTATTTTTGGTGCATTTTTGGCCGTTATCTGATTTCCTAAGGCTGCTGGTATAATGATATCACAGTCCAACCCAAAAAAATCATCGTCATTGATCTCTCTGGCACCTGAAAACCCAGAAACTGAGTTTCCATTGGCACTCGCGTATTCAAAAAGAGGTTCTACCGCTATTCCGTCTTCTTCATAAATACTGGCTTTGGCATCTTGCACGGCAACCAGCTTGGCTCCTTCCTTCTCCATGAAGTAGGCCGTCCAATACCCAACATTACCAAATCCTTGGACAATGAACCGTTTGTTTTTAAGGTTTATGTTCCTGTGTTCTGCCCAAAACTTAATACTCAGGAACACGCCAAAACCTGTAGCTCTGTCCCTTCCTTCTG
>JAUICT010000494.1 GCA_030429325.1 Bacteroidia bacterium | reverse complement strand
CAGAACAGAAGGTTTTATCTGAAGATTACTTTTGAAGGTGACCGTAGCGAGATAAAAGGAAAATGCCCAGGGTGTTTAAACCGATATGAGGACAGTCGCGCCCCTGATATCAACTGGTTGGGAAATCGGGAGCTTATTATTGAATTAAAGCCCATCGTCCACAACAATTCCATTGCTTTTGAGGCCACAGGTACCGAATTGAAGGGGCATTTTACCATAAACGGTCCCGTACAGGCTTTTTTACCCGGTCTCACGACCTATTTTGAACGGCAGATCATGAGTGCCGTTGAAGCCCAAGCCAAACGCTTGATGAACACTACTGGGGTAAAGAATATCATGGCCGATACATTCCGTGGTACGGTAAACACCTTGGGATTTGGAAATATTGACACCGTGGAAACCGGTGAAAACCATCTTTACATCTGCAATGATTAGGATTTGTTAGTTTCTGTAAAGAAGGTGATGATGAGTGATTTTTACACATATTTTAGATAGGGTGGGGGGTGAATGAAACCTAGCCTAAGACCCATAATCAAAATCCGTATTGTTTATTTGGTAAATGGAAAGATAGGATTCTATATTTTCAGCAGTATGGGCACGCTTTTTAAAATCCTTTGGGGTGGTTCCAAATTGTCCTTTAAAGCTTTTGGAAAAATATTTGGAGTCGTTAAACCCTACCAAATGAGCGGCTTCAGAGATGGAATACCCGAATTTTGTCAAGAGAACGGCTCCTTTTTTTAAGCGCATATCCCTAATGAAATCAATTACACTCAACCCTGTGATATTGAGACATTTTCTGTATAAGCTGGAATAACTCATATTCAATGATTGCGCCAACTGTTGCACCTTAAAATCTGGGTCTGCCATATTTTTATTGATATGCTCTACCAAATTCTCCAAAAAAATCTCGTCTTGAGACTGGTTTTGGACAAAGTGGGGGCGATTGATCAGTTCTTTCCGATATTTTGAAATAATGTGTTCTTTGGACAGGAGCAAGTTATTTACTTTCAATAGTAACTCATTGGTATTGAATGGTTTGTTTATAAACTCAATAGCCCCTGTTTTGAGCCCTTCAATCTTGGCCTTGGTGGAGTTCTTAGCTGTAAGCAACACAATGGGGATGTGTTTGGTCAAATTATGTTTTTTTAGTTCTTTGCTCATAACTATACCATCCATTTGAGGCATCATGATATCACTTATGATCAAATCCGGAATATTGTTTTTTGCATGGTAAAAGCCTTCTTCCCCATTATCTGCAAGCAAAATATTATACTGGGGAGACAATAGATCCTTTAAAAGTTGCTGTAAATCATAATTGTCTTCAACCACTAAAATGCTCTTTTTGTGTTGGGTATTTTGGGGTTCTTCTTGTGGTTGGATACTTTCTACCTGTACTTTATTTGGTGTAAAATGATTCATTGCAATTTTTTCCGAATCATCATAAAATTTTTCGGCAACAGGAATCTTTACAGCAAAAGTTGTCCCTTCATGTGGAACACTTTTTACTTTAATTTTACCTTTATGCAGTGTCACTAAGTCTTTGGTCAAGGCCAAACCAATTCCTGCCCCTTTGTATTGCCTGTTGGTATTGGACCGATAGAAAATTTCAAAAATCTTGTCCAGTTCCTCCTTTTCAATGCCAAGACCTGAATCAGAGACGGAAATCTTCACAAAACTTTTTTTGTTTATGGGTGACACGTGTAATTGAACGTTACCTTCCGTGGGGGTATATTTAAAGGCATTTGAAAGTAGATTGTAGAGAATGTGTTCCAATTTTTCTTTGTCGTACCAAGTATCGTCCAGATTTTTTGGACAGCTTATGGAAAAGTCGATTTGCTTATTTCGTGCAAGTTCCTTGAACGAGGAACAAATATCCAATATGTCACTGTGTAGGTTATTCTGACTAACGAGCAGATTGAGCCTGTTGGAATCACTGTTCCTGACCAAGGTAAGTTCCCGTGCAATCCGGCTAAGTTTCTTTGCATTGTTGGCTATAATGTTCAGCCTTTCCTTCAGGAGCATGTTCCCATTGAGCTCTGCTCTTTTGAGCATGTCATCTATGGGCCCCAATATTAAGGTGATGGGGGTTTGTATTTCATGGGACATTTTGGTGAAAAAGTCCATTTTTGTGTTGTGGAGATCATGTTCCTTGGCATGAATGACCCTATTGATAAATAGCTTCTTTCTAACCCTATACCATTTTACAATGATAAAGACCAATAAGGATAGAAGCGCAAAATAGATGACATACGCCAAGGGCTTGTTCCAAAAAGGTTGCTGTATTGTGA
>JAUICT010000493.1 GCA_030429325.1 Bacteroidia bacterium | reverse complement strand
CAGAAACGGGGCGATTGCCTTCGCCATATACAATTATCACCGTTTCACGGGAGATTACAGTTACATCCCCAAAATGGGCTTGGAAGTCTTGATCGGGATAGCTCGGTTTTGGCACCAGCGGGTCAATTTTTCAGAAGAGAAGCAACAATATGTCATGCTGGGCGTAACCGGACCCAATGAGTACGAGAACAATGTCAACAACAACTGGTACACCAATTATTTGGCCAAATGGTGTATGGAATATGCCGCTGAACAGCTCCAAATAGTATCCGAATCCTACCCAGAGGATTACCAACGTATAACCTCCAACACAAAATTGACTCCAACTGAAATTGAAGACTGGACCAAAGTGGCTGGTAACATGTATTTTCCTTTTTCTGAAAAACACAAAGTGTTCTTACAACAAGACGGATTTTTGGACAAGGAATTGGTTCGGGTGCAAGATTTGGACAAGTCCGAAAGGCCTATCAACCAAAAATGGAGCTGGGATCGCATTCTTAGGTCTCCTTACATCAAACAAGCCGATGTGCTCCAAGGCTTTTACTTCTTTGAAGACCATTTCAGTCAGGAGGAATTGGAACGTCATTTCGATTTCTATGAACCCTTTACCGTTCACGAATCCTCACTTTCACCCTGCGTGCATAGCATTCAGGCTGCCAAACTGGGACGCATGGAGCAGGCCTATACCTTTTACTTGAGAACATCCCGGTTGGATCTGGACGATTATAACAAGGAAGTGGAGGAAGGGCTTCACATTACCTCCATGGCCGGCACATGGATGAGCATTGTGGAAGGCTTTGGGGGAATGCGCGTTGTGGACAACGTACTCAGTTTTAACCCACAAATTCCAGAACAATGGAAATCCTACTCCTTCAAAATCAATTTTAGGAACCAAATCGTGACCATGACCGTCTCTACCCAAGGAACTGCCTTTACAGTTTCCGGGGATGATGCCCTGACCATTCAGGTAGATGGGAAACCCCTAAAGTTGATGCCTGGGAAAACGGTTCGTGCATAAAAAAGTTCCCTTATTTTGCGGTTGGAAAAACCCCGAGACCCATGAAGAAAAAAGCAGTAGTCTATCAAGTCTTTACCCGACTTTTTGGAAACACAAATGCCCATAACATTCCTTGGGGTACCATTCAGGAAAATGGAGTGGGGAAGTTTGCGGATTTTACTGAAAAAGCTTTGGGGGAAATTAAAGCTTTGGGGGTCACCCATGTCTGGTACACCGGAGTGTTGCACCATGCATTGGTCAATGATTATACTGCCTATGGTATTTCCAATGACGATTACAATGTAGTCAAGGGACGTGCAGGTTCACCTTACGCCGTGAAGGACTACTACAATGTAAATCCAGATTTGGCCATGGACCCTTCCAAACGTCTTGATGAATTCAACGAACTTGTCCAGAGGACCCATAAATTGGGGATGAAGGTGATTATTGACATAGTTCCCAACCATGTGGCCCGCAAGTATGAAGGAACCAACAACCCCGAAGGAGTGGTGGACTTGGGCGCCCGAGATGATGTTACGAAGGAGTACGATGTCAACAATAATTTTTACTACATCCCTGGTCAACCCTTTCAATTGCCACATTGGGAGCATGGCTATGTACCTTTGGGAGGGAGAAGCTTTCCAGAGTCAAATCAAAAGCTTGAGGAAAATCCAGCAAAATGGACAGGAAATGGTTCCCGAATGGCCCAACCCCATTTCAACGATTGGTACGAAACGGTGAAAATCAACTATGGGGTGCGTCCGGATGGATCCAAGGATTTTGATGAATTGCCTTGGGACTTCAGGGATAAGGGCAACAAGGAACACTTTCAGTTTTGGGAAGATAAGACCGTGCCCGATTCTTGGATAAAATTTAGGGATATTGCACAGTATTGGTTGGATTTTGGCGTGGATGGGTTTCGCTACGACATGGCCGAAATGGTACCAGTGGAGTTTTGGAGCTACCTGAATTCCAACATCAAAATGAAAAAACCAGACGCTTTTTTAATGGCGGAAGTGTACAATCCAGATCTGTATCGGGACTATATCCATCTTGGAAAAATGGATTACCTCTACGACAAAGTGGATTTTTATGATGGTTTAAAGCATATTATGAAAGGGTATGGTTGGACAGACCATATTCCCGTAGTGCAACAAAAAGTGTTGGACATTGAGCACCATATGCTCCATTTTCTGGAAAACCATGATGAGCAAAGGATTGCCAGCCCAGATTTTGCAGGCAAAGCGGAACTTGGAAAGCCAGCCATGGTAGTCTCGGCAACCATAAGTAC
>JAUICT010000492.1 GCA_030429325.1 Bacteroidia bacterium | reverse complement strand
AGAGGGTCAAAGCTTTTTCCGCCAATTGCTCTGTAATGGATTCAATGAAGTAGGCCCCGTTGGAAACTTCTGAAACCGTTTCAAAATAACTTTCCTCCTTCAACAATAACAATTGATTGCGTGCAATTCGCTCTGCAAATGCATTGTCCTTATGGTAAATGGCATCATAAGGGAGGTTGCAAACTGTATCGGCACCGCCTAAAATGGCCGACATGCTTTCCGAGGTGGTACGGAGCATGTTCACATTATAATCGTAAAGGGTTTTGTTCCTTGTGGATGGAATAGCCGTAATATGACAATCTTGGTGAATTCCATATTCCGAAGCCAGACTGCCCCAAAGCCAACGCAGTGCCCTTAGCTTGGCAATTTCAAAGAAATAATTACTTCCCACCGCTACTTTAAATTCTATGGAGAATTGTTTTTCAGTAATCTCCGAACTGTCAAAATGGGCAAGGTATTCATGGGCATGGGCCAACCCATAGGCCAATTGTTGTACCATATTGGCCCCTGCATTTTGGTAGATTGCTATATCCACACCAAAGGTGGCCACTGAAGTATGTGTGTTGGCAAGTTCATGGATTTCTTCCAAAATGGCGTGGTCCTTTTCAAGGTTATGGAACCAATTTCCATCACGGGAAAGATGCCCGATTAAATCGATATTGAGGTATGCCTTGGCATTTTTACCCTTCAAAATTTCCAAAAGGTTTTTGATGGGCTGAACGGCCAAAAACTGAAAAGTGAAATGAAGGGGCACGCCTCCCAAATCGATATTGGAAAGCAAAAGGCCAAAATCAGTTTCTCCGTTTGGAATGGTGAAATACAAAGCTTCAATACCCTTGGTCAAACTTTCCAAAGCCTTTTTGTTTGCTGCTTCCTCATTTCCTGCATAAATGGTTTGACCTACATGCCATTTTCGGGAAGCGGAAGTTGGGTGGGCTTTAATGTTTTGCAGGTCCTCTTCATGATAAAAGGGTTTTACCGCAATCCCCTCCAAGGACTCCCAAACCAGGGTGTCGTTATAATCCGCCCCCTTCAGGTCGAACTGTATTTTTTGCTTCCATTGTTTGGAGGAAACTTCGGGAAATTCTTGGAATAGGCCTTTTTTACTCATCTTTTTTGATTTTTAGGCTGTCTTCGTATTCAATGAGGAAAATTTCCTCGTTCTCCTTTTTCATGTAGTATTTCTCTCGGGCAAATTTTTCCATTTCTTCGGGGTCGGACATCTTTTCCAGGATTTCTTTGTCCTTGGCAATCTCATCCTTTAAAAACTCTTTCTGTTTTTCCAGTTTTTTTATCTCTTTCCGAAGTTCCCAGTGTATCAAAAAGGAGTTCGTATCAAAAAAAGCCATCCAAATCACAAAAATGGTCAACACTAATACATACATATTGGTCATGACCTTGAACCATTTTTTATTTCTAAGCTCTTTTAAACCCATATTTTACAACAATTTATCGTTGATTATGGTCCTCACGATGTCCACGGCAACCGTATTATAATGATTATTTGGGATGATGATATCCGCAAATTCTTTTGAAGGCTCTATAAATTGCTCATGCATGGGTTTCACTGCTGTTTGGTAACGGGTCAGCACTTTTTGAAGGTCATGCCCACGCTCCCGTATATCGCGTTGCAACCTTCTTATCAATCGTTCATCGGAATCGGCATGCACAAATATTTTTATGTCGAACAAATCCCGAAGCTGTGGGTTGCTCAATACCAAAATACCTTCAACGATCATCACTTTTCTGGGAATCGTAGGAATGGTTTCGTCCAAACGGGTTTCTTCTACAAAAGAGTATACGGGTTTATTTATGGTTTTTCCTTGCTTTAATTGCTCCAAATGGAAAATCAATAAATCAAAATCTATGGAGTTGGGGTGGTCAAAGTTAATCTCGCCCCGTTCTTCCTTGGTCAAGTGGGCCAAGTCGTTGTAATAGGAATCTTGGGAGATGATTCCCACTTCATTTTCGGGCAATTGGGCCACAATTTGGTTCACTACGGTAGTTTTTCCGCAGCCAGTTCCCCCGGCAATTCCTAGAATCAGCATAAAGAAGATTTTAGCCCAAAAGTAAACATTTGGCGGGATTTGTGTTTGGTTGAAATGTATTACCAAATAGGCTTTATGCCGATTGATGCATTAATCTTATATTTATCAAACTAACCTATAGGAACACTATTTATGGACAATCCGTATACCGTTGTGGTTGATGGAACTTCTGAATTTCAACTGTCAAAAGAGGATATTGCTTCCCTGGATATCATAAAAACGGGCCCCAATGGATTCCATCTCCTGAAG
>JAUICT010000491.1 GCA_030429325.1 Bacteroidia bacterium | reverse complement strand
TATCCAAAATATTGGCAGTTATTTTTTCCGCTTGTTCGGAACGATAACTTTTACGCAATGTGCCCACATTGAAATCATCAAGTCCCCAAGACCACTGCATACTACCGGTTGAAAAAACCATGGCACCGCTATCTGCCTTGTAGAGGGTCATGTTGGATACAATATTTTTGGAATAGTAAATCTTCAAAAACCAAAGAATCATCGCCAGAGCGCCCAACCCAATTAAGGCCAATAAGAAAGGTAGACCAATAAACTCAATGAAAACAAAACTTCCAAATCCACCTAAAACTAGCATAATGGCTAATAAGGTTTTGTTTCCAATTCGGACACCTACTAATTTTTCACCTACGGATTTAAATATTCCAGCAATTTTGGCACCCATATAGGTGAGGATATATTTGGCGTTGTACTCATCTATCTTTTTTGCTGGGGTGGCGCCTAAAATTTCCACGTTAGCAGGGGAATCTTCACAAACAGAATCCACTTCATATCCCAATAGGCCTTTTAGGGTATCCCCATTTTTTAGACCGGTTCCCTCAAAGACCCAATGTTGGGCATTGGAGACTTTAACATCACCAATCACCGGGTCGGCGATATACTGTACCCCAATAATTTCAGCTTCACCCTTAAGTTCCTTGATATCCCTGTAATTTATGGTGCTTCTTTCCCCTTTTATGGGGTCCATGTCTTGATCTTTGTAGCAGACCATGGTTCTAGGTTCTTCTTGATCTGAATCTTTTTCAAACCGTACTTGCCAGAACATGGAATTGGAGGAGAAAAAAGTGAGGTTTGTTCCTTGATTTCTAGCGTTTTCTATATTTTTCCGCATTTCGTAAGACCAATATTCATCATGCCCCTGGGATAAAAAAACTTTGGTGGAAAGTAACTGCTCAGGTCTTTCATGTGTATCCAAACTTGTAGTATAGCCCAGATGATAACCTTGTCTTTCCAACCATCGCACCATATTATAATCCCAAGCAGCGCTATTTATAGGGTATCCATGGGTGGTAACAGGTTGCACGTTGGTCAAAAATTCCCCTGCACCCATACCAAAAGCTGCAGACTTATTGTTACTGGCAATATATGGACGGTCAAAGGACACTTTACTTGCTCTTGCCCCATCAATGGTTCCCCATTCCGTATTAGAACCACTTCCCCAATCATAAAGCGATTTCCCGCCCCAAAAATTATAGGCTTGGTAGGTGGTTACGGGCAATTGGAACAAAACATCATTTGGCTCAGCGTCGTTTCGCACAACAAAAATGATATAGCTTTGCTTGTTTTCCTTTAATTCTTCAAGCTTTACCAAATAAACACCTGCGGTCCATGTTTGTTCAATGTTTAGAGCATATGATGCTGTCCAATCACATTTTACCATTCCGGTTTCTGGATCGGTAATTATTTTTTCCTGATGACTCCCTTTCAGCGTTATCGGTTCCAAAACTTGCCTAGCGCCCTTGCCATTGTACCACCCCATTCGGAAAACCGTAAGGGAAAACTGTTCAGATTTTGTGCTGACGAATAGTGCAATGGACTCTCCATAAGTTGCACTGGCTCTAGAAGCATATCCTTCAATCTCACGATGTATGGCAGGTTGGGTCAACCCCCAGTTTTCATCTCCTTCTTTTTGATTTTCAATAATTATGGGATTGTTGACGGACATTTGTGACAATGGGTTTAAAGAGATTGTTATAGTTGTTGATAGATGTTTTTATACCATTTTTGAAAGCAGTAATAGGCCCAGACGCTGTAGGTACTGTCTTTTTTTCCTGTAATGTGGTCATTGACCAGCGTATTCACATAGTCTATGTTGAAAAGATTTTGGCGGGCCAAGAAGTCCGGTTCAATATAGGACAACAGTTCTTTTTTGAGGTTGGAACGTAGCCAATCACCCACAGGAGAACCGAATCCTTGTTTTCCACGTTCCAGAAAATTTTCCGGAAATTCGTCCTTGAAGGCTTCTTTTAAAATATGTTTTTTGCTCCACCCTTTCATTAGGTATTCTTCTGGAAGGCTATTGGCAAAATGCCAAATCTCCTTGTTTAGAAATGGAGCCCTACATTCCAAGGAATTTTGCATACTGGTTCTATCCACTTTGGCCAGCATACCCCCATCCAAGCTCAAGAACTTGTCCACATACCTAAAATCATGCACCGATCGTGGGTTTTGTATGTTATGCCGATCCATATAACTTTTGAAGATATTGGAATCATGGATTTCATTCAGGAGTAGTTTTTTTGCTTGTTCCGAGGTGTTGGCAAGAGAAATGATATCCCAGTAAAATTGCCCATTGTAATCTATG
>JAUICT010000490.1 GCA_030429325.1 Bacteroidia bacterium | reverse complement strand
AAAGTTTCAGGAAGCCAATGCCGAAGTCCTCAAGAATAAAAACACGGATGGCCGCATCGTCTTTATGGGCAATTCCATAACCGAAGGCTGGGAAGATGCCAACCCAAAATTCTTTGGGGAAAACCCATATATCAATCGGGGTATCAGTGGGCAGACCACGCCACAAATGGTACTCCGGTTTCAACAAGATGTCATTGATTTACATCCCAAAGCCGTGGTCATCTTGGCAGGCACCAACGACATCGCCGGGAATACGGGTCCCATGACCTTGGAACAGATTCGGGACAATATCCTGTCCATGGTACAATTGGCCAAGGCCAACGGTATACACCCTATTGTATGTTCCGTTTTGCCTGCTTATGATTATCCATGGCGACCTGGATTGCAGCCCAATGTGAAAATTCCAAAGTTAAACCAACTACTGAAGGAAATGACGGATAAGCAAGGGGTGATGTACCTTGACTATTTTTCGGCAATGTCCGATGATCGAAATGGATTGCCCGAAGCCTATACCACTGATGAAGTCCATGTAACCAAGGAAGGATATGCAGTGATGGAAAAATTGGTCAGTGAAGCCATCCGCAAAACCTTAAACCTTGAAGAGTAGTCTATTCATAGCAGTATTCTTTTTGGGAATTGCATGTCAAGCCCAAGAAAAGACCATGGTTATGCCCGCATTGGTTATCCTCAAAGATTTTGATAAGGTCAGGGATTTTACCATGGACCGAAATGGGAACGAGGCCTATTTCACCATTCAATCCCAGACGGAAGATATTTCTGTTATTTCCATGTCTTTAAAGGATGGTGCTGAATGGGGAACTCCTACGATGGCTTCGTTTTCAGGCGCATACAAGGATATGGAACCCTTCTTATCTCCCGATGGTCTTCGGCTTTATTTTGTGTCGAATCGCCCGCTTCATGATTCCATTTCCAAAGCCAAGGATTTTGATATTTGGTATGTAGAGCGAGAGTCTCCCTCCCAGAAGTGGTCCAGCCCCATTAATATGGGTACTCCAATCAACACGGAGCACAACGAGTTTTATCCAGCTGTATCAACCAATGGAAACCTTTATTATACAGGTGACCGACCAGATTCCAAAGGAGAAGATGACATTTTTTTCAGCAGTTATGAAAATGGAAAATACAGCGAACCCATTTCCTTGGGAGAGAACATCAACTCCAAAGGCTACGAATACAATGCCTATATCGCCAAAGACGAATCCTATTTGATTTTTGGAGGATATGCCCGTGAGGATGGTCAAGGTAGTGGCGATCTATACATAAGTTTCAAAGGGGATGACAACGAGTGGTCCAAAGCTAAACCATTGCCCGTACCCATAAATTCAAGATATATGGATTATTGCCCTTTTGTAGATGAAACCAACGAGCTTCTTTATTTCACCAGCAGGCGTGTTCAAAATCCTACGGGGACCATCGAAAACATGGACCATTTGAAGCAATTTTTAGATTCATACGAAAATGGGAATAGTAGGTTGTATAAGGTTAAAATGGATATCAAAGATCTTCGACCATAACTACACATAATTTCGTCCCATTGATAAAACAGTAGCGACAACACACACAATAACCCGTGTGTGAGACCACTCCCCTGTCCAGCATAGGTGATCTTTTGTATCTTTGACCATTACAATTATTTTCTGGTGGAACTGGTTGGAAACAAGGAAACTACAATTGCAGTATTGCCCTTTCAGATTATTGGGGTAAAAAAAGACATGAGCCCTGTTATAAATGGGTTCACGGAAGATCTTATCATCAATTTTTCAAAGTTTGTTGGTTTATCGGTCATTTCGCAATACTCCACCATGGGCATTTCAGATATTTCCGATACGGAATCCATTACCAAATTAGGTGCTGATTATATCATCACGGGCAGCTTTAGGCCATCAGGCGATGGATACAGAATTGGTGTGCAACTTGTACGGACAAGGGACAGAAAAGTGGTTTTTGCCGGAAATCATAATGAAAACCTTGAGACTATTTTAAATGCAGAGGATACCATTACCCAACAGATGGTAAGTGTATTGCAACAGCAAATAGCACATGATTTACTCTCCTACTCCTACAAAAAAGAATCTTTTGAACTTGCTGCCTACGAAAATTGGCTTTTAGGCATCAGGGAGTTAAAAAAAGGTACTGTTGAAAGTGATCTTGCCGCTCGGGAATATTTTGAAGCTGCTTTAAAAATAGATCCGTTGTTCGCAAGGGCCTATACTGGAATATCGCTTTCTTATTTTAATGAATGGAGTTGCCAATTATGGGATCGTTGGGAAGTAAGCCAAAAAGGGGCTCATGATTA
>JAUICT010000029.1 GCA_030429325.1 Bacteroidia bacterium | reverse complement strand
GCTTTATTTGGAAAGAAACCCAAAGACTAGTCTTTGGGAGTTGGAGAAACATTTTTCCATTTATTGCTCAGCTGCGCATAATCATAGTCAAGAACCGATTTTTGCCTATCCAACCGGTTTGAAGCAAACGCCCGTTGCAGGATATCTTCAATTAAATAATCCTCGTGCACATTTTCTGGTCGGAATTCTTCTTTCAAGCTAATATTGAACATACTTGCGGTGGTGTTATACCAAAAGGCTCGCCACCCACTTCGCAATTCCTTGACCAAATCAAATGCAGTAGTACCCGTCTGCCGGTAGATCAGTTTCACCAAAATCTGACCTTCGGTTCTAGTCAATTTTTTCAACTCGGCCGAAAACTCTTCTTCAATAAACTTTTGAACCTTCCGTGTATATCTTTTCTGATGTCGCCGCTTTTTAATGTGCTGCAGACTATCGTTCAATTCAACCAATCGCTCTGCGGCCAACTTGGCATAGGGATACACTTTTAGGGTTTTTCTTCTAAGAATATAGTACCGTAGCTTTTCATTACGGTCGGCGAACTCCAGTTTCCCAAAGAGATACACCTCGTCCAAAGCTATGGAGCTATAGAGAATGGAATCGCCCTCAAACCGAACGTAGTAATCCTCAATGGAATCCTTGGGATTCATCAAGGAATCCCCTTCCATCTCCTGCGAAAAGCAAAGACTGTGGAAGGTTAAAAAGACAATTAAAAAACTAGTTCGCCACATGCGGTCCATTACTCAAAAGTCCTGCCAAAATTAAGGATAAAGGTAAGATTTGGCTATTAAATAAAAGTGAATATTAGTATGTTTGTGAACTAAATTGAATACATGGCAGCAGCAAAGATCATCAACGCTAAATCCCTTAAATTCCTTGAAAAATATCTAAACAATGCCTCTCCCACAGGCTACGAATGGGAAGGACAGAAGATTTGGATGGAGTACTTAAAACCTTATGTGGATGAATTCATCACGGACACTTATGGGACTGCCGTGGCCGTCATCAACCCAAAGGCCAAGTACAAAGTGGTCATTGAGGGACATTCCGATGAGATTTCATGGTACGTAAACTATATCACGGACAATGGCCTGCTCTATGTAATCCGTAATGGGGGGAGCGATCACCAGATTGCACCGTCTAAATGGGTTAACATCCATACCAAAAAAGGCATTGTAAAAGGTGTTTTTGGGTGGCCTGCCATCCACACCCGCGACAGGGCCAAGGAAGAACCACCAAAGGTGGAGAACATCTTTATCGATATAGGAGCCAAAGACAAGGCCGAAGTGGAGAAGATGGGGGTTCATGTGGGCTGTGTCATTACCTACCCTGATGAATTCCACATCCTGAATAAGGACAAATTTGTCTGCCGTGCCTTGGATAACCGCATGGGCGGTTTCATGATTGCCGAAGTGGCCCGTTTACTCCATGAAAACAAGAAAAAGCTTCCTTTTGGACTGTATATCACCAATTCGGTTCAGGAAGAAATTGGGTTACGCGGGGCCGAAATGATTACCCAGACCATTAAACCCAATGTGGCCATTGTTACTGATGTTTGCCATGACACCACCACCCCTATGATCGATAAAAAGAAGGAAGGGGAAACCTCCATAGGTTCCGGACCAGTAGTTTCCTATGCCCCGGCGGTACAGAACAAGCTCAGGGAGCGCATTTTGGAAACGGCCGAAGCAAAAAAAATACCCTTCCAACGATTGGCGGCATCTCGCTACACGGGAACGGATACCGATGCCTTTGCCTACAGTAACGGAGGCGTGGCCTCCGCATTGATCTCATTGCCCTTACGCTATATGCACACCACTGTGGAGACAGTGCACAAGGATGATGTGGAAAATGTGATTCGTTTGATCTACGAAACTTTGTTGACCATTAAGGAAGGTGAGACGTTTAGCTATTTTGATTAAACAAAGTCATTTCGAACCGAAACCCAATTGGTATTGGGTAGAGTGTGGGAAATCTCACCTTTAGATTTCTCAATCGAAACAAGGTTTCTCATTTCGAAATGACCCTCTTTAAAATAAAATGGAAAGCACAACAACCCTCATGGTACGTTGTGCTTTTTTTGTTCTAATCCGTCACTCTGAACTAGTTTCAGGGTCTCACTCTTATGGGATTCCGAAACAAGTTCGGAATGACACTAGTTAAACCTGACCCCTGAGCGGAGTCGAAGGGACCGTGAAGCATCTAAAAAAATATGAAATAGATTCTTCAGTCGCATTGCGCTTCCAGAATGACATCTTCAATGAAATTCAAACCTCAAAGAGTTTTCAGATTATATCCCATCTCGACTGCGCTCGAGGTGACATTTTCTTATCTTTAAGGAACTATGGATGAACGGGTCGATATTTTGGATGAGCAAGGGAACCCAACGGGAGCGTCCTGTTTAAAATCCGAAGCACACCGAAAAGGCCTGTTGCATCCTACCATCCATGTGTGGCTCTACACCAAAGATGGGCGCATATTGCTTCAACAACGGGGCAAACACAAGGATACCCATCCCCTACTTTGGGATGTTTCCGTGGCCGGACATGTATCATCTGGAGAGGATGTTGAATGGGCCGCAGTACGGGAAGTGCAGGAAGAAGTTGGGTTGACCATTTCCAATGCCGATTTAAAACCCATCGGTAAGGTCAAAGCCATTCATAAAATTGCGGAGGATTTCATCGATGCGGAATTCCATCATATTTTTTTATGCGAACTCAAGGTACCATTAAGCAAACTGACGAAACAAGAAAGTGAAGTGGAAGCATTGAAATTGGTACCCCTACTTCAATTTGCAGAAGAAACTTGGGGCATGGCACGTGTTGAAAAATACGTTCCCCACGGAACGGAATATTATAAAACGGTCATTAAAGAACTAAAAAATCGAATTTAACCAATATCTTTTGCAAAAACGGCGGCGGTATCGAGTGCATAGGTTTTGTGTTGCCCCGATTTCATTTCCTTTACCACAAAAGCTCCCGCTTTAAGCTCTTCCTCTCCCAATAAAACCACATAAGGTACGCCCCGCTTATCGGCATATTTAAACTGTTTTTGCATCTTGGCCGCTGTTGGGTACAAATCGGCACGCAATCCTGCCTTTCGCATAGAGGCCACCAATTTTAAGGCCTCCAACCCTTCCTTTTCACCAAAATTGAGGCAAAGTACATCCAAGGACGTATCCAAGCTTTCAGGGAAGAGGTTCAATTCCTCCAAAACCAGATAAATCCGGTCCAATCCAAAGGAAATACCCACTCCGCTCACATCTTTCAATCCAAAAATACCAGTAAGGTCATCGTAACGGCCTCCACCACCAATGGATCCCATTTTTACCCCTTCCGGCGCGGCCACTTCAAAAATGGCACCTGTATAATAGTTGAGTCCACGAGCCAAGGTCACATCCAACTGCAATTGGGCCGATTGCAATCCCAACATGTCAGCAGCTGAAATAATTTCGTCCAACTCACCCACACCGGCCATACCAACCTCGGAATCGGCCAAAAGGATACGTAGTTGTTCCAATTGCTCCGAAGCGGTACCCGCCATGGAAAACAAGGGTTGTGCTTTTTCAATGGCACTCTCGGAAATGCCCTTTTCCAGCATTTCTTCCTTTACCTTCTCTTCCCCTATTTTGTCCAATTTATCCAAAGCCACGGTGAAATCCACCAACAAATGCTTGGCCCCGATCACTTCGGCAATGCCGGAAAGAATTTTTCGGTTGTTGATTTTGATGGTCGTCCCCTTCAATCCCAAATCGGTAAAAACGGCATCGTAGAGTTGTACAAACTCCACTTCCTGCAAGAGGGAGTTGGCCCCCACCACATCGGCATCGCATTGGTAAAACTCACGGAAACGGCCTTTTTGGGGTCTGTCTGCCCGCCAAACGGGTTGTATTTGATACCTTTTAAAGGGAAAATCAATCTCATTTTGGTGCATCACCACATACCGGGCAAAAGGCACGGTAAGGTCATATCGAAGGGCCTTTTCGGAAATCTTTGGTGTGAGGGAAGCTGAATTTTTGGAACTATAGGTCACATCGTCCACCTTCGAGATAAAATCTCCGGAGTTCAATATTTTAAAAATCAAGCGGTCACCCTCATCCCCATACTTGCCCATCAAAGTGTCTGAATTCTCAAAAGACGGGGTCTCTATAGGCTGGAAACCATAGGTTTCAAAATGCTTTTTTATGGTTTGGATGATATAATTGCGCTTGGCCACTTCAGCCGGTGAAAAGTCTCGGGTTCCCTTGGGTATGGATGGTTTTTGTGCCATGTAGTATAAAATTCTCGTGCAAATATACGGTTTTGGGTGATGGTAGAATGGTAGATAGTTGAAGGGTAAATGGATTATTGAGTCATTTTACTTTTAAGAAGTTCTCGACTGCGCTCGAACTGACAATTGTTATACTCTCTCGATGTCATTTCGAACACTGTCCTGAGCGAAGTCGAAGGAGCTGTGAGGAATCTTATCCATTGTGGGCTGGATTTCTCGTCGCTCATGCTTCGCTCTGTCGAAATGACAAGACCAAAATGTCATACTGAACGAAGAGAAGTATCCCAAAATGACATTGGTTTAGATTCCTCAGTCGCGCTGCTTCTTCGGAATGACGCAGAAATGTAAACTAATATGTTCTCGACTGCGCTCGAACTGACAATTGAATCCACACTTCCTCAGATATCAGATATCTGAAACCACAAGTCCAGTATCATATCATTCCATAATCTGCTCAAACCACTGGTAGAGTTCCCCTTTGGTAATGACGGCACCTTGTTTGATGAGTTCAAACTTGTCCACGTTCTTGTCCTCCCCATACGCTTTGGAGGCGGTAAGGTACTCCACAAAATCAGATTGAAAATTCCGTTTAAACCAATCGAAGCCCACTTTGGTGCGCAGGTCAATGTCTGGGTTCATGATCTTTACGGATAACAGTTTCATTTCCTTTTCGGTCAAATGGAACAGGTGCATGTGTCTCTCAGAAACATTCTCCAGATACTCCACCTTGTTGAGTACTCCTTCCCATATCAAATCGCTGAACACATCGATTTCTTCTTCAGCTACTTCGGGTTTTTCCGTCTTTAGGGTGCTCCACTCCTCTGCAGTTATGGATTGGGTGGCCAAAAAGTTGATGAACTCCTGATGGAGCTCCTCTAACTGTTCCTTTGTCAATCTTCTGTATTTCATGGTGCAAAAATAAAAAAGGCCGTGCTATTGCACAGCCTTTCCCGTAGTATTTCTATAGTGATTAGTTAAAGATATAACGCACCCCGAACTGGGCTTGCCATCTGGACAGCAAACTGGTGTCCGAACTAAATGTATTGGTCATATTGGGATCAAATGTATAGGTAGGCACATTGTTGTCATCCACAGTAACCCCCAATACCTGCTGGTTGGCGGGAATTTCCACAATTCCCCAATCCGAACTGATCAAATTGCCTACGTTTAATACATCTACACTCAATTGAATGGTATTCCTGTTGGCAATCTTGATGTCTTGCAGCACTTTTAGGTCCCATCTTCCCCTCCAAGGGGCCAAAGCACCGTATCTTTCTGCATATTCTCCACGATTCTCGCTCAAATAATCATCTTGTTGAATGAAAGCTTCAAAAGCCTCTGCCTGACCCGAACCACTAAAGTTCATTTGGCTCACCTCAGATGAGGTTGGGATATACAACAAATCGTTGATGCTTGATCCATCGTTATTGATGTCTCCTCCGTAGATATAATTAAAACGTCCCCCTTGGGCATACTCATAAAATGCGGAAATAGTGGTCCCCGTTTTAAAGGCTTGGGAGATAACCCCAACAAATCTATGTGTGTCCCCATATCTGGAATAGGACAGCACATCGTCATTGGCATTACCCGAAATGGCATTGGCCACAAAGGCATCTCCTGTGATTTCGGCTTCAATGGAGTTTACATCCTTAGAATTCAAGTAGCTATAGGCCAAACTGGCATACAAGCCATTGTCAAAGGTTTTTTGGGCCTTCAAGACTGCATTCCAAATTCTTCCCTTGTCCGAGTTAGAGAACACATAGGCATTATTGATCAGGTCACCATCACCATAAATAGGCCTATTGTCCACCCCTTCCAAAGTTTCAGATGGTGGTACTAAGCCCCAGTTTTGCACATGCGGGCCATTTACATCTTTGGAATAAGAAAGGTCTGCCGTCAAAATCAACCCATTATCAAATCTATAATCGGCACCTAAACTGGTCCTCCATACCTGCGGCCATTTAAAATCTGGGTCCACCACTTGATAAAAGAACACGTTGGGGTTGGCAATTTGGTTACCCAACCATACAAATGGAAAACGACCCGTAAAGATTCCGGTTCCTCCACGAATTTGAAGGGTGTTGTTATTGTGTACATCCCAGTTGAAGCCCAAACGAGGTGAAATCAACCAATCATCAGTGGGCAATTCGGTGGAATCGAAGAAAACGGTTTCTCCGTTATTGGGATTTACATAAGGTATTTCCGGCACATAGGCAGGTGCAACCTCAATCACATCTTGCGCTTTTTGGGCCGAATCAAAATATAAAGGTCTGTCAAAACGAACCCCATAAGTCAATTTAAAATTTTCTGTGGCATTCCACTCGTCCTGTAGATAAAATGCCAATTGCCCCACATTGGTCTCCGCTAAGGCCCAGCCGTTTAGGTTTCCTTCGCCATTGGCTTCCAAAGAATTGTTCGCAGCTATGGCAGCGTTAAACGCATCTTGGTAAAATGCCACCAAATCAGCTTCGTTTGCGGGGTCCCTAAAATCCGCTATGGAACCTGTAGGGAAAAAGACTCCTTGTGCACCGTACACTCCTAAGTTGAACGAATTATCAAACTCAAACTTCTCGAATGAAAATCCCAAGGTAAAGGTATGATCCCCTTTGAAAAAATTGAGATTGTTCGTCAACTGAAATACCTTCTGGTCCAATCGATTATGGATGGAAAAGGGTTCGTGGCCCGCGATGATGTAGTTGGAGCTTCCATTTTCATCCAAAAGGGTAATCGTGGGTGCCGGGGTTGACTTTGGGTTTCTGAAATCATCAAAATGAGTATATCCAACCTGAAGTTTATTGATGGCTTCATCGGACAGGGTAGAGTTTAATTCCAATTGAACCGACTGTATCTTGTTGTTGATCTCATATCCTGCATTTTCAAACTGCAACGTGGATAGGTTTGGCCCTCTAAACCCAAGGGCTGTTGGGTGGGCCGGTTTTTCCTTTGATGCATCCAAAAAGTTATAGATAATCGCCAATCTGTTTTTCTCATTGATGTTCCAGTCCAACTTAAAAATCCCTTTGGTGGATTCTTGATCAAAATTGAATCCTTCATACCGTCCGGGGTTATAGAACTCCCCATTTCCAATAGAGACTTGACTCAAAATATTGGAAACCAATTCAAAATCGGAGGCCAGTACTCTGGATTCATTTATGCTTCCTGAGTTACGGTTAGGTACAAATCCGGAACTTCCAAGGTCCGTACGATCATCTTTTTCAAAATTGACGAAGAAAAAGAGTTTGTTCTTAACAATAGGGCCGCCTATACTCAGTCCGTATTGGGACTGGCTCAAATCTGCTTTGAACACATCATCTCCCTTTACTTTTCCACCGGTAAGGTCTTCATTTCGGTAAAACCCGTATACTGTACCGTAGAATTCGTTGGTTCCACTTTTTGTTACTGCATTTACCGATGCCCCTGTAAATCCTGATTGGGTAACATCATAAGGTGCCGTGGTGACTTGGATTTGGTCTATTGCATCGATAGAGATGGGATTCGCATCAGTCTGTCCACCAGGTTGGGCAGCATCTAGACCAAAAGGGTTGTTAAAGATGGCCCCATCCAGCGAGAAGTTGTTGAACTGGTCGTTCCGGCCCCCAAATGAACCGGCACTTGCTGTGGGTTCCAAACGGGTAAAATCGTTGGTAGATCTGGAAATTGTAGGCAAGCGGGTCAATTCCCTTCGCCCTACACTGGTTTCTGCACCGGTACGGTCGCTACCAAATGTCCCTCCCCTATCCGAAATCACAACGACTTCGTCCAATTGTTGACTATCGGAAGTCAAATTTAGGTTTAGGTTAAAGGTTTTTCCCAACGAAAGGAAAACATCGTTCTGGGTTTCGGTCTTAAACCCCACATAAGATATTGTGACCTCATATGGTCCACCAACCCTAAGGTTGAGTAGGTTAAACCTGCCTTCTTCGTTGGTAATGGCCCCATAGCGTGTGCCTGTAGGTGTGTGCACCGCCACTACATTGGCGCCCAACAATGGAGCGCCTTGATCATCGGAGACTGTTCCCCTGATGTTCGACGTCGTGACTTGGGAAAAAACGGATGTGGACACCAGTAAAAATAGTATGCCCAATAGCTGAAGCTTTTTCATAATGAATACGTTAGTTTTAGTTTTGAGTACCTACAAACATAGACAAAAAAAAGAGCTATGCATGCATAGCTCTTTATGATTTATTAACGAAAGTTTAAACACTAACATCCTATTTTTTTATATTTTCTGTATACGCAAGGTTTAGATTAGAATAATCTTTTGAATTGAACTGCCGAACTGTGTTTCAAGTACAATCACATACAAACCCGAAGGCAAACCGGAAATATCCATTGGAATTTCGTACTCATCTTGACCAAATGCCTGCTCTTGACGAATTAGATTGTTACTGGCCAGTCCGAATATTTTCAAACTTACATTGCTAGGTTCTCCTAATTGAATATATACATTAAACCTACCTGTTGTTGGGTTGGGGTAAGTAATAAAAGATTCTATTTTTTTTGCGATATCATCTTCCAACGCTTCCTGCGTTATTTCTTCTCCCTCCAAAACCAAAACCTTCTTGGTTTCGGTAGACAAACAATCCCCCCGATACGCCAAGATACCTACTTCATATTCACCTGGTTGACTAAAGACCATTTCCAGTTCATCTGAATTCTTATTCAATACTATCGCTTCATCTGGAACCACCCACTCCAATTCATCCGGAATAGGGTAACTAAGATCTACTGCCAATACGGTTTCACCAGTTAAAACCTGACTGGACATGGCAAACTCTGCATTTGTCTGCTCTGGTAGGCCCAAAATTACAGAGGTTTGGTATTCACATTGGTTCTTATCCTTCACCATTACCTGATAGGTTCCTGATTCCAACGCTTCATAAACTGGATTTTCCTGAAAATCAATGCCGTTGCTTATAGAATACCTATATGGAGGTGTCCCTCCAAATGCACTAATCTGAATACTTCCTTCATTACCAAGAAAGCATTCAGTAATATTGGGTATTACCGTAGCTGTCAATTCCTGATCAGGTTCACTAATTACTATTACCTCGGATAGTTCCGGTGCTACACTATTGTCTGAAAGTGATAATATGTAAGTGCCACTTGACAAACCCTCAATTGTTTTGTGATTGGGAGCCGAAAAACTTACGTCGCCTTGTTTTGTCCAAGTGTAATTAAAAGGGGCTATTCCTGTGACATTTGCTGTAATCGACCCGGTAAAATCTCCTTTGCAATTTACATCCATTGTATTTATTTCGACAATGGCGAGAGGGTCGGGTTCACTGATTTGTATCGGTGTTTCCAATGTGGCCTGACATCCCAGATCATCGGTAACAACAACTTGATAGATTCCTTCTTCCAACCCCACTAAATTGGTGTCTGTAGATTCCGCCGTTGGCTCATAGGGCTGGTCATCTTTTGTCCAATTAAATGTATATGGTGGCGAACCATTGTCCAAGGTAATCTCCAAACTTCCATCATTCTCCCCATTTAGGGAAACATTGGTTTGGGAAACCTTTTCAACCGTAAAAAAGAACTCGGGCTCGTCGATGATGATGGGTTCATTTTCATTGGTAACCTGACATTCCCCATCAGTTACAAAATAGATATATTCCCCAGCTTCCAAATCGTTTCTCACAGGGCCATCATCCTGTGTATCCAACCAACTGACCGTGTACGGCCCGCCTGTTCCGCCTGAAATATCAAGGTAAATAGTGCCTGTGGCCTCACCCTTACATACAACATTAACCATATTGGCCTCAACGGTGAGCAAAGGATTTACATAGTTAAACATATATACTTCCTGCACCTGACTATCGCCATTATCGGTAACCATTACGGAATATTCTCCTTGCCCCACTTGAATCGATTGAGTAGTCTCTCCCGTGGACCAAAGGTATTCGTACCCGCCATTGGTTCCACCACTTGGATTGGCCTCTAGAATTCCTACATCACCCTCGCAGCTTATTTGCAAGGTTTCTGTGATTGCAACGGATAAAGGGTCCAATTCCACAATGTCTTCGATTGGCGGCTCCACTTCAGTTAGACATCCTGTATCAGCATCTTCAATGGTCAGGTCATAGCTTCCCGATTCCAATTCGTTCAAATTGTATGGGTCTTGTGGCTGAAAATCAACACCATCTTTTTCCCAATGCAGGATATAATTGCCACTGCCCCCAATAATATTATTAATGATTATTGACCCTGTGGGCAGATAATTAGGGGGTGTGCCCGGCTGGAATACTTGATATGTATCCAGTTGAGGACTTTCAGCCAAGGCCGATAATTCCACTTCTTGGATCTCGGATTCACAACCCAGGATATCGGTTACCAACAGGGAATAGCTTCCCTCTGGCAAGTTGATTAAATGTGTATTGGTAGAACCTTCGGGAAGGTCGAAAGGTTCTCCATTTTTTTCCCAATCGAAGGTGTAATTGCCATTTCCTCCTGAAAGGTTTGCCACCGTGATTTCCCCATCTGAATTTGAAGTGCAGGTCGGGTCGGTTTTGTTTAGGGCAAAGGTTATTGGAAGGGGTTCTGGAATATTGAACTCAACAGGTTCAGACCAAACGGTTTCATTATTATTACTCAGTGCCCATTCCATTTGATAATTTCCTGACTCAAACTGATTTTCAATGGTATAGGTTGCTCCATTAAGGTCTGATGCAGTAAGCGGGTTTGTTGCAAATATGGGATCTTCATTAAAAATCCCATCTTCATTTGAATCCAATATTACATTAATCACCATTGTCTCCTCATCCTCAAGTTCTCTCTCAAAAACCACGGTAACACCACCATCCGAACCATTGTAACATTCAACTGGAATTGGTTGTGGGTTTTGTGGAACATCGGGATCGAGTCCTATGGAACACGAACTAAATTCAACAAAATAAAAAAAGTCTTTTTCCTCATAACCGGGAATAATCGTTTCATTCCCCAAGAAACTTAGATAAGAACCGGAACCGTTGGCAAACAGGGTAAATTTTAATTGTATATTTCCCAAACTTTGTAAATCTTCTGGGATAATTTCGTCCAATTCCTCAACTGAAATATTTAAGGGGTATAAACTTTGATAGTTTACATCATTGATAGGCACCCAATCTAGATTCCCATCAACAAAATATTCCCAAAAACCGTCCTCTACTTGAATTCCTTCCCGTTCAAAAATATTCTCACAATAGTTAACTGAAATAATATCACCTTCCGGTTCATAAGGTAACATCCATAATTTCACATACGATCCCGCATTAGTGGACCCGAGGTTTTGAGAATTCGTATTACCATACTGCACCATTTCTCCCAAATTAATTGTTTCAGTCTCCACATTACGACGTGCATCACAATAATTGGCTTGTTGGTTTAAGAATTCATCTAATGCTGTAAATTGATTCAATCCAAATAAACAATAGTTTGTTTTATTCCATCCGTCATTAGTAGTATAGGTCCATGTTTCCCAAAAAGCTATGTCCACCGAATTCGCTTGGGTGGTGTATAAGTTAAAAATTGGACTACCGTTGCCATCATCAAGTCCGTATCTACCATAATTCGTACTCTCTGTATGACACCACTCACATCCCTCCCATTTGTCATAATGGTAGTCAATAATAATACTGTAAATCGCATTTTG
The DNA here is from genome assembly GCA_030429325.1 of Bacteroidia bacterium. Classification (GTDB taxonomy): domain Bacteria; phylum Bacteroidota; class Bacteroidia; order Flavobacteriales; family Flavobacteriaceae; genus Flagellimonas. The sequence continues at coordinate 19 of JAUICT010000029.1, read as the reverse complement.
TTGAGAAAACAGTTGATTT
>JAUICT010000489.1 GCA_030429325.1 Bacteroidia bacterium | reverse complement strand
TTTCCAGTTCATCTTCTTCCAAGTTATTGGTGAGCTTTAGGGCTTCTAATTCCAGAAATTCAAAAAGCTCTCCATTTTCATCCAGTTTGGCCAGCTCCTTACTGGTTTTGAATTGGGGGTGTTGTACGGTTATTTCCCCTTTTTCCATGGTTCCGGTTTCTTCTTCCGGTGCAAAATACAGATCGTTCAGCTTTTGGTGGGCAATGTCCTGTGGAAATCCATAATCCGAGGGAAAAACAGTGTATTGGAAGCCAAAGCTATTGTCTTCCTCCGTGCCTTCATCATCAAAATAATCTCCATCAATGGTAATTTCGTAATCCAGTGGAGCATTGGAGGTGAGTAGTACAGTGTCTGTGGCCAAACGTTCGTACTCTGTGCTGTCCTTGGGCAAAAAACGATAGTAGTAATGTGAGGGTTGTATCTCAACCGTTTTTCCCGACTTGGCCAGTTTGGATTGGGGCAGTTGGTGCTTAAAGGAAGCCATGACCTCATTTAGTGCTTTTTGCATATTGCCCACGGTGTAGGGAATATCCAGCTTTTTTCCTAGCACTCCTTGGGCATTATCCGCCGCCTTGGTGGTTCGGGAAGACATTTTTGTAGGGATGGACTCTTCTTTTTGGCAGGATTGGAATACTATGGCTATAAGTAACCATAGGGATGTATTCCATGGAATTAATTTTTTCATGGTATAGTGTTTTAGGTTTTGGGGCCTGCTGCTTTTTTATGAGGTACAACCCTTAAGGGTTGTTGTAATGGTTTATACTATAGGAAAGAAAATACGCTCAAAATTGATAAAAGAGTAGGATGAATTGACGGATACCCGTTTTGAATTGACGGATGTCGTTAATACTGCATTTTGGAAGAAAAGTATTGGGGATGAGACTTAGAGCTTAGACCAGATGCCTTGCCAACGGTACTTTCGGATAAAGGAGCCTTCTTCTTTGGAAACATAGTGCTTTTGCCGTTGGAAGAATGCTTTTAAGTAGCCCAACAGCGTTTGAAGATACAGTTTAGGGCTTTTGGCCTGCCAAGCCATTTTAAGTGCAGCTAATTTGGCAAGTACAATACTATAACGCATTCTGTACAGGGCCTCACCTTTGGCCTGATAATTTTTAGTGCTATACCCATGCCCTGTGGGGCGTAGGTGTTTTACTTGGAGTTCAGGAATAGTTTGGGTTTCAAAACCGTGGTATTGGGCCAAAAGCACATCAACGGTATCCCATCCCACACCAGGTCGAAGGCCGCCAATTTTATCAAAACAAGCCTTGTGGTACAGTTTTATGGGACCACGGATGTGGGATTTGTCCGCAATGTTCTCATAGACCCATCCGTTTCCTTTTTTGATATAGAGCAACCCAGAGCACATGCCCAATTTCCAGTTGGACTGGAATTGGTTTAAAATAGATTCAAAATAGGTGGGGGGCAAGATGATGTCGGCATCAAACTTGCCAATCAAGTTGTAATCTGAAGCATGCCGTAGCCCAAAGTTGAACGTGTCCACCACTTTTTTTCCGGGGATATGTTCGTCTGTTGATTTTCGCTGAACCACTTTTATCCAAGGATATTTTTTGGCATAATCGGAAGCAATGGTACGGGTATTGTCCGACGAATTATCATCAACAATGATAACCTCATCAGGAATATGGGTCTGTGCCACAAAAGAATCTAAACAACCTTCAAGATAAGCTGCTTCGTTATGGGCAGGAATGATAATGCTGATTCGCATTTGCTAAAATTCCAAAAAACAATCCATAAATCCCAGAAGAACTTGTTGAGATTCCAACTGGTCAATACCGATATGCAATAGCGTTGATGTTCATTCCGGCGCCTACGCTTGCAAATAGCACCACATTCCCTTTTTTTAGTTGGTGATCAGATAGTTTTCCTTTCAATACCAAGTCATAAAGTGTAGGGACCGTGGCCACAGAACTATTTCCTAATTTGTGAATGCTCATGGGCATAATGTCTATGGGGACCTCTTGACCATAGAGTCTGTAAAACCGTTTTATTATGGCTTCGTCCATTTTTTCATTGGCTTGATGGATGAAGATTTTTTTGACTTGATCTATATTAACCCCACTTTTGTCCAGACAATCCTTCATGGCTTGGGGAACATGGGAACAGGCAAATTCATATATTTTTCGGCCGTACATTTTTATGAATCGTGTATCCTTACAGCCTTTTGCTGAATTGGTTTTGTCAAAATAAAGATAGTAGGCTTCCTCATTGGCGTACGTGACAGAAGCATGGGACAGAATTTCCCCAGAAGTATCGGAAGCTTCAATAATAGTGGCGCCTGCACCATCTGAAAAAATCATAC
>JAUICT010000028.1 GCA_030429325.1 Bacteroidia bacterium | reverse complement strand
GCAGTAGACTGTTGCTCCGACCATAGGGAAAGGACTGGAATTCAGAAAAGGGTCTCGCTACAATCCAAAACAAAGACTTTGTAACTTTGGTAACTGTGCAGGTGAAAGTACCTATGTATTTTTGACAAAAATCTTAAGACATGAAAATTGAACAAATCTATACTGGATGTTTGGCCCAAGGGGCATATTATATAGAAAGCGAAGGCGAAGTGGCCATTATTGACCCACTTAGGGAAGTAAAGCCATATATTAAAAAGGCCAAGGAACGTGGGGCGACCATAAAATATATTTTTGAGACCCATTTCCATGCCGATTTTGTAAGTGGTCACGTGACCTTGTCCAAAGAGACTGGGGCTCCCATTGTTTATGGCCCTACCGCCCAACCTTCTTTTGATGCTATTATCGCAGAGGACGGGCAAGAGTTTAAACTTGGTCAAATTACCATTAAAGCGCTACACACTCCGGGGCATACCATGGAGAGTACCACCTATTTGTTAAGAGATGCAAATGGAAAGGACCATGCCATTTTTAGTGGCGATACACTTTTCTTAGGCGACGTGGGGCGTCCGGATTTGGCCCAGAAAGCGGCGCATATGACCCAAGAGGAGTTGGCCGGCACCTTGTTTGACAGCCTTCGAAACAAAATCATGCCCTTGGCAGATGATGTCATTGTGTACCCAGCACACGGAGCAGGGTCGGCCTGTGGAAAGAACATGATGAAGGAAACCGTGGACACCTTGGGTAATCAGAAGAAAATGAACTATGCCCTACGGGAAAATATGACCAAAGAAGAATTTGTCAAGGAAGTCACCGATGGCCTTTTGCCACCTCCCCAATATTTCCCATTGAACGTGAAAATGAACAAGGAAGGGTATGAGGATATAGATACTGTCCTAAAAAGAGGAACCCAAGCCTTAAGTCCAGATGCATTTGAGGCAGCGGCCAATGAAACAGGCGCTGTGGTTTTGGATGTGCGTCACCAAGATGATTTTGCCAAGGCACATGTGCCACGATCTATTTTCATTGGACTGGATGGAAGTTTTGCCCCATGGGTAGGCGCTTTGATCGCAGATGTGGAACAACCTATTCTTTTAGTGGCTCCAGAAGGCAGGGAAGAAGAGACCATTACCCGCCTCTCCAGAGTAGGGTTCGATGGTACTTTTGGATATTTGAAAGGTGGATTGAAAGCGTGGAAAGCAGCAGGCAAGGAAGTGGATACGGTAAAAAGCGTTTCTGCGGATGAATTAAAAAAAGCCATGGAAGAAAAAGTCCCTGTATTTGATGTTAGAAAGGAAACGGAATATCAGGCTGAACATGCGGAGAATGCCATACTGACCCCATTGGACTTTTTAAACGATCATCTGGCTGAATATCCAGAGAATGAAACCTTTTATATTCACTGTGCTGGAGGGTATAGGAGTATGATTGCGGCTTCTATCCTAAAAAGCAGGGGAATACATAATCTTATTGACGTGGCCGGTGGTTTTGGCGCCATGAAAACTGCAGGAATTCCGGTTACAGATTACGTGTGCCCAACAACTTTAAAATAAAAGCGCCTATGCGAAGAGTAATAAAATTCACCCTTCTTACCTTTAGTTTTTTATGGGCTATGGCTTGTCTCTCACAGCAAGAGGAATTGGTTAAGAAAATAGATAAGGCCACCGTCCAAGCTGAAGTTATAGCCAAAGATGTGCAGTTAGTTGATGTGAGGACTCCAGCCGAATACGACCAAGGGCATATTGATGATGCTGTTAATTTTGATGTGAGCGATACCGAGACTTTTTCAACCCAGATAGAAAACTTGGACAAGGACAGACCGATATATGTCTATTGCAAAAAGGGAGGGCGAAGCAATAAGGCCGCTGAAATTCTAAAGACCAAAGGATTTACCCAAATCTATGATTACTCAGGAGGCTATGATGATTGGAAGAAAGTAGAATAGTTCCCTTTCCAAGGGAATTTATTTTTTCCTTTTTCGGAATCCGTGAACCAACTGTCCCCAAAACCCTTTGGGCAGGGTTTCGTCACCCGGAAACCCCAATGTAATCTTTCCACTGCTTTCTGGAACATAATTGGTGCGGAACATATAATCCCAAAGGCTAAGGCTTATTCCAAAATTCATCCCATAGGGATGTTCTTTCGGAAGATTGTAGGCATGATGGTATAAATGCATCACGGGATTGTTCAAAATGTATTTTAACGGCCCCCAAGTCAGTTTTATATTGGAGTGGTTAAAATGCCCAATGGCGATGGCCACAAAATGTACAATATAAGCCTGCTCAGGTTCAAATCCACCAAGTATCATAACGCCCAAAGTTTTTAGGGGTTTGTAGAGGATGTTTTCCATCCAATGGTAGCGGAGGTGGGCGGCAAACCCCATTTCCTTAACGCTGTGGTGTACCTTGTGAAACTCCCAAAAAGCTGGTACCCTGTGCAAGAGCACATGGGTGAACCACTGCACAAAATCGAGCACAATAAAGAAAACCAGTAATTGGACCCATTGCGGCCAGAGGGTAACATCCACTAGGGCTAGACTCCTTGAGCTGATGCCCATATCCAAAAAGAGAATTCCTAGCACTTTGTACACGCCACTTACGACTATGGCAAAAATGAAAAAGTTGAAGAACATGTAAAAAGCATCCAACCAAAAGTCCTTTCTAAAAATGGACTGTTCCTTCCGCCAGGGAAAAAGAATTTCCAATCCCCATGCCAAAAGTGAAATGGCAATAAGCCCCCAAAAATAGTTGGTGTACCACGGCACTTGGAACAATATGGATTTCCAGGTCCATTGGGCCGTTCCCAAAAATCCGTTCAACAAAGCATCCAGATATTCTCCCATGATCAATTTAGTTCGTACCATTCAGCAACTTCCAAATTCTGGCGTCTTCCTTTGTTGGTCGGCGCATAGTTTTTGGACAGATAATTTAAAATAAGCTCTTCATTTGCGCCCAAATCCCATAGGTTTTGAGTCTCTTGCATCCACACAATGGTGGCTTTCCAACCTTCCCGGCTCATCCGGTTTTGGGTGACCAATTTTGCTGAATGACAGCCCGTACAATTTTGAATGGTGGCCTGCATTCCTTTATCATCAATAAAACCGGTGGCCACATGCACGCCGTTCTCCACTTTGTCGTAATCCTCTTCATTAGCTTCCACAGGAATTTCTTCAAGATTTATTTTTGGTTTCCTGTTGTTGAAATAGAAGAGTCCCCCGAACAAAACCAATATCAGTAATAGAAAGATGGCTAAAACCGATACAAATGCCTTTATCTGTTCTTCAAAATTGGGCTTCATGCTCATACCATTTTAACAGCTATTCTATGACAGGCATTGTTCAGGTATCCCTTGGGATTCCATCCGGGCAAAACCATGGGTTGGGATTTCCCTTGCGAATCCGTGGCTCTTGCCCAAACTTCGTAATAGCCTTTTTTTGGAAATGATATTGAGGCCTTGAAATGCTGCCAGGCAAGTCGATTGGAGGGCTTTTTTAAGGCACAGTTGTGCCATGTGCTTCCAAAATCTATGGAATATTCCATTTTGGAAACCTCAAGTTCCCCGGCCCATGCATGACCGTTAATTTGTAGGGTCTGCCCATTTTTTATGAGTGCTCCGCTCTTGGGGAAGGTAATCAGGGATTTCACGGGCATGGATTCAATAATGCACATATTTTCATCATCCACTTTGGTACCGGGAGCAACCGTTTCGCAAGGCACGCGATACGAACTTCCCCCCATTTTTTCACCGTCGTGCACCTTATTTCGTACGCTGATGCCCGTTAACCATTTTCCCGATGTGGAAGCTGGCCATCCACCACATACCAACCGAAGTGGAAAACCGTGCGCCAAAGGAATATCTTCCCCATTCATGGAGAAGGCCAATAGCGTTTCGTCTTGCATTGCTTTTGCTATAGGAACCCCTCTGGAAATAGGTTCTTTTCTTGGGTCACCGCTTAAATGGGTGTCTGCTGCGTGGTACCCGATGTAAACAGCATCCGGGCTTATGCCCACGTCTTCAAGCACATCCCGAAGTCGTACCCCGGTCCATTCGGCACAAGAGACCGCACCAAGGGTCCATTGGTTTCCTTTTGCGGGGGGATTGAACTCGCTCCGACCATTCCCGCCACACTCCAGGGTGAGTCGATAGGTGTACTGTGTGAATTTGCGTTTGAGTTCGTCCAGCGTATATGTTTTTGGATTGTTTACTGATTCCCCATCTATAGTCAAGGTCCATGTGGAAACATCGATATTCTCAGGGATTTTCCCATTGTTCCGGATGAACATGTACTTGTTGGGGGTAATGTCGTCATTCAACAAATGGGCCTTGGCTTCCATGTTCCATGGTTTGTCGTTCAGGACAACCATTCCCCTGTCCTTGTTGAACAGTTTAAACGGATCTGGATCTTGGAGCCCCACTGGGAAATAGTTTTGGGGCATTTTGTGGCCAAAGACCACTTCGGCTCCCAGAATGCCTGCCATCGTGGCCAATGATAATTTTTGAGCGAACTTTCTTCTTTCCATAAAAAAACCAAACCTAAATCTATGATAAAAATAAATAGAACTGTGTAACCCATGTTACCGAATTCTTTCTAGATGTGCTATAACTTTGATATTGAATAAATAATAGATTTTGAAAGACTACGGAATCCGGCATTTTTCTGGGTGACACATAAAGCATATTTATATGAAAAAGAACATGGGCGGTCTTGACCGTATAGTAAGGTTGGTTGTGGCGCTAGTTGTATTTTCCCTCTATTATTTTGGGGTCATCTCGGGTACTTTGGCCTATGTGCTACTAGCCTTGGCCGCCATATTTGTTTTGACGAGCTTTGTTGGTTTTTGTCCTTTGTATGTCCCTTTTGGAATTAAGACTTGTAAAACGAAGGATTAGGTTTTTCTTGATTGGTTGATGACTAGACCACCCTTTTTGGGTGGTTTTTTGTAAATGGAATATGGATATCAGATTTTTTGTTATATGAGAATTGTCATACTTTAAGGTTAATAAGGCCGCTATATTTGGGATATAAATACGCAACTATGAAAACTTTATTAGCTCTACCCTTAGTTTCCTGGGACAACGGTATTATTATGATCGCTGTATTTGGTGCAGTGGTGGTTGCTTTGGTTCTGGCAGTTCTAATGATGATGAACAGCGGGAAAAAGTAATTTTCCCTTTCTAAATAGGCCTCTTTTCTGGGTCAGGTTGTCTGTAAACGAGTCGAGTTCTGGAATACTTGACTTGTCTTTTCAATGGATGCATATCTTTTGTGCCGGATATTTTGTTTTTGAATATTTCAGCAATAGGTTCACTGTAACCAATGTTACTGTGAAGAGGTTTTTTTGCTGTTAAATTTACCTCCAAATCATACAATCTTTTTTGTTTGAGTCTTTTTGTTCAACTTTGTTTAAAACCTAACAGATGCTTTATCAACCTTGGCCTTGGTATATATCGGGCCCTCTTATTGCCCTGATTATGGCCCTGCTCATTTTAATGGGTAAGCGCTTCGGAATGTCTTCCAACTTGGAGACCTTTTGTTCTATAGGAGGCGCAGGAAAATTTTCGGATTATTTCAAAATAGATATCAAATCCAAACGCTGGAACCTATTGGTGGTTCTAGGCTCCATTATTGGCGGATTTTTGGGGGCACATTGGTTGTCACCCAATCCCGCAGTGGATATTTCACCCAAGACCATCATCAAACTTCAAGAATTGGGCTTTGATAGTGCCGGGAAAACCTATTTGCCCACAGAATTGTTTAGTTTGGAATCTTTGTCCGATCCAAAGGTCTGGGTCATTCTGCTGATTGCAGGTTTTTTGGTGGGCTTTGGAACCCGTTATGCTGGCGGATGTACCTCTGGACACGCTATTTCTGGATTGAGTAATTTACAGCGACCCTCTCTTATAGCTGTTGTCGGATTTTTTATAGGTGGGCTGATCATGGTTCATTTACTGTTTCCCTTAATTTTTGGATCATGAAGAACTTGGCATATATTTTAATCGGCACTTTTTTGGGAATTGTCCTTTACAAATCGGAAGCGGCATCATGGTTCAGGATTTATGAAATGTTCCGGTTTGATTCATTCCACATGTATGGTATAATCGGTTCTGCTTTGGCCGTAGGGATTGTTTTAGTCTTTTGGATTAAAAAATCAAAAGTAAAATCCTTTTCCGGAGAACCCATCAGTATAACCGACAAGGAGAAATCCTTTACCCGATATATTGTGGGCGGAACCCTTTTTGGATTAGGCTGGGCATTGGCAGGGGCTTGTCCGGGACCAATTTATATTTTGGTAGGCGCTGGCCATTGGCCTATCATTATCGTTCTGATTGGAGCTATTTTAGGAGCTTTTACTTATGGTGTCTTAAGGAATAAATTACCCCACTAAGGTTGATTGAACGGGATATTTGCGCCAAACAACGATTATGAATGGTTTGTTGCTCGCAAGCCTCTTTCTTTGTCTGTCCCAAAACTTACGTAATTAACCCTGCATGAAGCTAACCACGTTTATTATTGACGATGACTTGGTGTCGCAGTTTGCGACCCGGTATTGCATACAACAATCCCATGGTAATTTTGACATCGTTACTTGCTCCAGCGGAGAGGAAGGCATAAAGGCCTGTTTGAGTTCCATTGAGGAGCACGACAGATTGCCCGATATTATTTTTTTGGATCTTGTAATGGATGGGATGAACGGTTGGGACTTTCTCGAAAATTTGCAGACACTATTCAAAAAACATGAACTACCAAGTGTTTATGTGCTTTCAGCCTTTACCAATGCCAAGGACCGAACGATAGCCAAAGGTCACGCTTTGATTGCTGGTTATATTGATAAACCTTTGTCCCGTTCCTATTTGGAAAAAATCTTGAAAGAAGAGGAGAAAAAGCGTGTTGTTTAGCTCCTATCCTGTTCCTTATGAAAAGAATCTAATTAGATTGCTGCAATTGCATAAAGTTTTTTAAAAAAACATATTTTTGCAGTCCATTTTTAAGGATGGCCCCGTAGTTCAATGGATAGAATAGAAGTTTCCTAAACTTTAGATGCAAGTTCGATTCTTGCCGGGGCTACAAAGTAGGCGCGCAAACACGCGAAGAGTGCAAAGCGAAGCTTTGGAATCGAAGTTTATGCTGTTCCCTGATACGGTAATTCTTGCCGGGGCTACTTTTTGACTTCCGAATGATTCAATAAACCACACTGCTTGAATAAATTCCTTTGATTTGCGATTTTAAATCGCAGAAATCGTTTGTTGTTCCATATTGGTAGTATACTATCTAGCTTTATTAAATTGGTGTCCAAGTAAAAATTTTGAATTGGCACAGCCTTTTTAATACAGAAATCGCAGACCCTATTGCTAAAGACTGCGATTTTCTACAATCAAACTAACTCAAAAAATCTAACTCAATTCCATATCGGGACTATCCACGGTATTACGTACGCTTGGGCCAAAGTGATCAAACATATCAGCAAGAGCATAATCAAACTATGTTTTAGGGTATATCTAAAAAGTTGTGCTTCCTTGCCGATCAAGCCTACCGCAGCAGTGCCCACAGCAATGGATTGGGGGGATATCATTTTTCCGACCACTCCACCTGAAGTATTCGAAGCTACGGTCACCAAGGGATCAACTCCAATCGATTTTGCCGTTTCAAATTGAAGTTTTCCAAAAAGGGCATTTGATGAGGTGTCCGAACCCGTTACAAAAACACCCAGCCAACCCAAAATAGGTGCAACAAATGGATACAAAAACCCAGTATTGGCCAGTACCAAAGCAATGGTGATCACAATACCTGAATCGTTTACTACATAGGCAAATCCCAAAATGGCCGAAACCGTGATTATGGGAAACTTTAGTTGCTTCAAAGTGGCAAAAAAAAGTATAAAACCTTCTTTGTACTTCATTCCGGAAATAGGTATGGACAAAAGTGCTGTTATAAGAATAGCTGTCCCGGCTGCAGAAAGCATATTTAATTTATACCCATGGGGAATGGGTGAGCCCTGTCTATCCAAAATAACATTGTGCAGTCCGTTGATATCAAACTTAAATGTACCTATCAAGTCGAGTTTTTCCTTTACAGGTGCCAATCCCCAAATGATTATCAACACGGCCAAAATCACAAAGGGAGACCAAGCAATGGCTATTTGCTTTTTGGTATAGGCCATTTTTTCCACTTCAGAAGGAGCTTCCTCGTTCTCAAACCTCCATATGTTTTTTGGTTTCCAGAATTTTAAAAAAATAATGAGACAAATGATAGATCCCAATCCGGCAATGATATCGGGAAGTTCCGGCCCCAGAAAGTTGGATGAAAACCATTGCAAAAAGGCAAAGGATATTCCACAGACCAGTATGGCGGGGAACACTTCCAATGATTTTTTGTACCCGCATATCAACATGGTCAAATAAAATGGAAGTACCACAGACAAAATGGGCAAGGTACGTCCTACCAGTTGCGATATGGCCATTTCAGGTATTCCCGATACTTGGGAAGCTACGGTAATGGGTATACCGATAGCCCCAAAGGCAACGGGCGCGGTATTTGCTATCAAGCAAATGCCTGCCGCATAAAATGCATTGAACCCCAAACTTACCAGCATGGCTGCCGTAATGGCCACTGGCGCTCCAAATCCTGCCGTGCCTTCTAAAAATGATCCAAAGGCAAAGGCTATCAACAATGCTTGCAGCCTACGGTCGGAGGTAATGGATGCCATGGAATGTTTAATGATTTCAAACTTTCCGCTTTTAACGATAATGTTAAACAAGTAAATAGTGGTCACTACAATCCAGCATATGGGGAACAACCCATACAAAGCACCGTGAGCAAACGACAACAAGGCTAGTTTTATGGGCATGCCATAAACCAACACTGCCACAAGTACGGCTGCCAATGCAGCATACAAACTGGCCTTATGACCTTTCATTTTTTTGATTGCCAAGGCCCAAAAGATAGTGGCAATGGGAACAAGGGCAATCAATAAAGACAAATAGATATTGCCGAAGGGATCTACAATTTGGTTCCAAATCATCAAATTAAAGCTACAGGTTAGTATTCTTGTTGTTTGAGTTTACATGGATGGAAGGCCACTGATCACCCTTGGAAGTGGGTCTGTAAGTCCATTTAAATCGTAGAACACCCGCCCCCCTTTGATGGTCACTTGGCATTCAAACTTTTTGGTGCCAGACATTTTGGTGCCCTGCTGGTCATAAAATCCAAATTTTCCATCGCGGAGGCTAAGGATTGCAACGTCTCCTTCCGATCCTACGGAAAGATTTCCCAATTCTTCTCTTTTAATGGTTTTTGCCGGTTGCCAGGTTACAGCGGTTATGATATCTTCTAGGCCCATGCCCATAGCCATGAATTTTGACATTATACTCAAGATATCCTTCATGGCTGCGTTCATGCTTCCTCCATGCAAGTCCGTACTGATGACATCTGGGTAGAATCCATTCTTGGTGCCTGGAATGGCATTGGCGTACTTGAAGCTTGCCCCTCCATAACCAACATCGTAAATAAGACCTCTTTTGCGCGCTTCAAGGACAAATGGTTTAACCTTATTGGTTACGGTATCTATTATGGGCCTGCCATAAACATGTGTAAAAATATCCCCAGGCCTAAAACGTTTAAGAATGGCGTCCTCCAATTTGCCATCCAACATTACCGGTATGTTCCCGGCCATGTTGCCGGCTTCTATTGCACGATCAATGGGGACATAATAGTCTTCTCCCTCACCTCTAAAGTGTGCAACCTTGAAACCTACGATCAGGTCTGAGTACTTCCGTGCCACCTGGGCACTCAATTTTGCATCCATATCGCTGGTATCTTGCTCCCAAACCCCTCCTTTCATTCCTTCGCCTACTATATTTAGGAACGATAGAATTCGTGTGTGGGACCGATCAATGGTCTGCTCCTTGAATGTCTGGAAAGACCTCCAACCCGCACTTCCGGCATCAACAAGCGTGGTTACCCCATTCCGAAAAGTAAACCCATCTGGAGGAACGGCGTAAAAGCTATTTCTTAAATAATGACCGTCTTCCACCCCAAAAAAGCCATGTGCATGCATATCTACCAATCCTGGCACCACATATAGCCCCTTGGCATCAACAATTCTATTGGCCCTTTTCTTATTGATTTTTTTGGCGACCAAGGCTACCTTTCCGTCTTTTATGGCTACATCAAGTGGTTCATTAATATCATTTTTAGGGTCTATTACATGACCACCTATTATGGCAATATCGAATTCTTGGGCATTTAATCCATATCCCACATAAAGGCAAAAGAGCAGTAATACAATAATTTTTTCTTTCATTTTAGGTTGATTGTTTGTTATTTATAGTAAACTATTTTTCTCTGAATATGCACACAGCAAGAATCAGTACCTGCGTTTAGCCTCCCATTTTCCATTGCCATACTCGCTAAAACTAACTTCGCCTCCCATGGTTTGAGCATTATGTACTTTTCCTTTAAAAGTGAAGTTTAGTCGAACCCCGTCTTCGGTATGGGAACTACGGATCAGCACCTCGTCTCCATGAATGTTGCCCATTAACCCTCTGGATGCATAGCTGCCATAATGCGTTCCCTTGATGTCTTCATCTTTCTGTACAATCACAAAGGTTTGATCGGATGATGTTGCTGCAAACCACATTGTAACTTCCCACTCCCCGCTTAAATTAAAAGTGGCAGGTGCCAAATTCTTCTCAATTTTTGGCGGGTTTGACAAAACATCGAAAACGCGGTCGGCGATTATTTTTTCTTCACCATCTTTTAATTGCGACGTGTTTATGCCAATGGTTGGGTTGGTGTTGGGCGGGAAAGGCAAAAAGCTCCCCGCCCCGCTTACGGCTACTCTAGGTGTTTGGTTCCACAAAATCTGTTCAACTTCATGCCCTGTCAGCGGGATTTTTTCCATGTCCCATTTTACACGAAGTGATGGACTTGGGTTGGATAGCTGTTCCGGTGGAGGTTGTCTTATGGAAGTTTCCAAGCCAGGGATTTTATTCAGTTTATTGGCTATATATTCCAGCCTATTGGTCCATACTTGCCTTTCTCCAACATGATCTCTCTTCATCCACATTTCCACTGCGGCAAGCATTCCCATGATTTCTTCCCGGCCCACCTTATATCCACGACCGAAACCATGGTGCGGTGCGCTGGTCACCCAAGCTGCTTTGATCAAATCTTTACGGCCCAATAACAATCCAGCACATTGGGGTCCACCTAGATATTTTCCGCCGCTGTAGGCAACCAAATCGGCGCCCTGCTCAATATGTGGATTGGGCACTGGAAGCCCTTCTGCTGCGGCATCGACCAAAATAGGTACATCCAGCGGTTTGGTGATACTGGCAATTTCTTTTACGGAAAGTGGTCCGTTCATGGATTTTGATCCTGCCAATACAAGTACCATGGCAGTTCGTGGTCCTAAAGCGGCTTTGAGCTCTTCCTTGCTATCCACCGTGATCATTTTTACTCCAACCCCTCTTACGGAAGATTCGTAAGCAGTCCATGAGTATTTGGGAATAATGACCTCGTCCTTCATGCCTTCCAGGTTAGGGAGTTGCCAAAGTTTGTCAGGATCTCCGCCAGTGACAATTCCGGTTGTGGCAATGATCAGCGCTCCCGTGGCCCCTGTTGTGACCACACCATATTCCGTTCCGGTCAACTCGGCCAAACGCTGACCAACGCCATCCATCAATTCATCAAATTCAATATAATCGTGGGTAGCCTCCTGCATTGCCTGTTCAACTTCGGGCAATAGCCGGCAACCACCGATGATGGTAATAGTTCCTCTTCCATTGATTACGGGGCGTACACCTATTTTTTCATAGATGCTCTTTCCTTTCTTGGACTCAAATGCGAGTTCCTTTGGAATCTTGGCCGTTTCAGTTTGCCTTCCTGCGTATAAGCTGGAGGGGATTAATTGGGCCATTGCTCCAGTTAAGGGAAGT
>JAUICT010000488.1 GCA_030429325.1 Bacteroidia bacterium | reverse complement strand
GAAAAAGTCAACAGAGGAAATCCAACAGGTAGAACGGCGAATATTACCAACCTTGAACCCTGACCGATACAATGTGGGGTTTTTGATCATGGATGGAGTGTACAATACGGAGTTTACGGCACCTTTCGATATATTTCAGCATACACAGTTCAGAAAAGGGATCAAGGCCATGAACACTTTTTCTGTAGCCAATACTCTAAAACCGATAACCTCGTTCGAGGGTATACGCATACTCCCTGATTTTGACTACACCCAGGACGCATTGCCCAAAATCGATATTTTAGTGGTTCCAAGCGCAGAGCATCACTTGGATACGGACTTGAAAGATACCACCATGCTGAATTTTGTGCGTAAGGTGAGTAAGGAAGCCCTATTTGTGACCTCTCATTGCGATGGAGCCTTTGTTTTGGCCAAATCGGGAGTTTTGGATAGTGTGGTTTCCACAACTTTCCCAAGTGATATTGGGAAGTACAGGGAAATGTTCCCCCATCTCAATGTCAAGGATAGCGTTTTGTTTGTCCACGATGGAAAGTTCATTACCTCGGCAGGTGGGGCAAAAAGTTTTGAAGCGGCACTCTATCTATGTGAATTTCTATATGGAAAGGAAATTGCCGAATCCATAGCAGGCGGGTTGGTCATTGATTGGAAACTTGACGATGTTCCAAAACTTATTCTTCCTCAATAGTATCGTAAAGAGCGTCTTTTAGATATTTGGAGACCAAGGTGTTAAACTCAGGGGTTATCCTTAAAAGAGCCGTATGCTCCAATCCATACAACTTCTCTTTATCCTTGAATCCTTTTTTCAAGGCTTCTTCCAAGTAGAAGAGCGCCGTACCAAAATCCTCGTTCTTAGCGCTTAAGGAAACAGTCTTGAGGTAAAATTCGAAGTTATTGGGTTCCAAAATCGTTTTTAGCATGTATAAAAAGGCAAGGGCATCTTGGTCTATAACCTCATTCGTTTGAACCATTTCAATATTGTCTGTCGCCAAAGCATTCACAAAACCCAACAAACGATTTCCCATTTCCACTTCGTAGGGGTTAGAACTTGTGACAAACTTGTTTATCTCGGTCATTTGATAGTTCCACCAACCCAAATTCTTAAAATTATGGGTAAGCAAATCCTCTTCCATATAATACTGATAGTCTTCCTTTAACAGTGTTTCCTTCAAAAAAGCGGCATTTTCGGCACGTCTCATGGCCCTAAACTGCTTATTCTTTCTTAGTTCCTTTTGTACTTTCCGAAGTGAATCCAAATTTTTCAGCACCCCATACATACCCATCATTTCACCTAAATACTGCTCGGCCACAAGAAAGTTTCCGGAGTTTTTAAGACTATTTACCTTGTCCAAATCTTCTTGAAAAGCAGCCTCCACATAAGCAGAATCCCTGGGTATCCATTTTCTTCCCATGGCCTGTAGAGTGAACAACTGCATTCCTTTTTTCAGGTATTCTTTTTCTGGCCAATCGCTTTTTTCTTCGAACAACAATATATGGTTGGGAAATTTATAGGCGTCCAATATTTTCTCATCCGACAATAGTGTTGGGTAATTAAAATGGTTCTTGTTGACCATTCCAATGAAATGAAAGGGCTCCTTTATATTTAATAAATCTGTATTGGCAAGTGATGCGCTTATGGAAATTACCCCCTTTACTTGTTTGATAAAAGTGGGCACCAAACTGGCAAAACGCCCTCCAGAATCTGTACCCGCCGCATACAATCTCCCTTTTTGAATGGGCAACATGCCTGTTATACTTTCCAGTGAACCTGCCGTTGCCAACATATTATTGGTCAATGAAATACTATCTAACACCCTGGGCGCAGCCAAAACATAGCCTTCCTCTTCAGCCGAGGATAAAAACATGGACATGGCTTGCTTTTCTTTACCTTCCAAATTGAATACCATCAACAAAGGCCATTGCCTGTCTGTAGTAAAATTTGTGGGAAGATATAGCGAGAAAGTACTTGAAATGGAATCGTTTACTGGGATTGACTCAATGATTTCCCCCTTTTTTAAGGTAATGGTTTGAGCTGAAAGAGAAGTCAGCAGAATATTGGAGAGAAAAAGTAATAGGTATGATTTTTTCATAGTTCTATTGCAACAAAAATCTAGCCAAAAAGGTTAAGAACTCCGATTATCCATGCATTAATTGGAATTTACTTGATCAACTTGCCATTCTTTATTGGGGCATGGGCCACAACATTGCTTAATACTATATGGGTTCTACATTCTCCGTATACAATAAGTTCGTCAATAAATTTTTCCAAATGGGCCTGGTCCCGAAGTACCACTTCCATAATAATGTTCTCGTTCCCGGTAATCCGATAA
>JAUICT010000487.1 GCA_030429325.1 Bacteroidia bacterium | reverse complement strand
AGGGCTTATCTGGAAAACCCTGTGACCATGTTGGCATAGTGTATTAAAATCACACCTATATAAGAAGCATCCTTTTAAGGATGCTTTTTTTATCTTTAGAAAATTCAAAAAACGAAAACAATGAAATCCATTTTATACACTCTTTTATCTCTATTCGTATTGAGTTGTGGTTCAACCCGAGTACAGGAAACCACCACTTTGGTTTCTTCTGCTTCAAGAACAAGTGCGGCGGCATCTACGGAACCGATGACTGCTTCGTCCAAAAAAGGTTCAGATACCTTTTCCAATGCCGATAGGATTGGGTCGATTATGAACTATCTGGCCTCGGACGAGTTGAAAGGACGTGATTCTGGAAGCGAAGGCATTGAAATGGCTGCAAAATATATTGAAGATTACTTCAAATCCAATGGAGTGGCACCTTATTTTGAAGCGTACCGAGATACCCTTACCAACTTTAAGGATCCTTCGTATAATATCGTGGGAATTGTGGAAGGTAACGACCCAAATTTGAAAGGGGAGTATATTCTGATCGGTGCCCATTACGATCATATCGGGACCATAGCCCCAGAGAATGGAGATTATATTGCCAATGGGGCTAATGATAATGCTTCGGGAACAACTTCCGTAATGGAATTGGCGCGATATTTCGGCACTAAGAAAAGCAACAAACGAAGTCTGATTTTCGCACTCTTCAGTGCAGAGGAAAAAGGATTATTGGGGTCTGAGCATCTGGCCAAGAAATTGAAGGAGCAGAATCTGAACCTGTATGCCATGCTCAATTTTGAAATGACCGGGGTGCCTTTGGTGGGGAAAGATTATTTCATGTATATCACGGGTTATGACAACTCTAATCTTGCCGAGGTGTGCAATACCTACGCTAAGGAAAATCTAGTGGGATTTTTGCCGACGGCCAAGGAATACAATCTCTTTCAGCGATCAGATAATTATCCATTCCACAAAGAGTTTGGAGTGCCTTCCCATACATTTTGCACGTTTGATTTTACCAACTTTGGCCATTATCATAAAGTAGGGGATGAAGTGGATATCATGGATTTTGAACACATGGCCACCTTGGTGAACAAGTCCATTCCCTTTCTGGAGGGAATTGCCAACGCACCAACACAAGAAATACAAGTAACCAAGTAATTTAAACGGTCACCTCGAGCGCAGTCGAGAGGTCTTGCTTATGGCAAACATTATCATTACAGGAACAAGTAGGGGAATTGGTTTTGAATTGGTCAAATTGTTTGCCCAAGAAGGGCATCAGGTATTGGCCTTATCACGAAATGCCAAGCCCGTTGAAAGTTTAGGGTTTTCCAATGTCCATGCCTTTTCCTTTGATTTGGGAAACCCATCGGATTTTGATAAAGTGGATGAGTTCCTAAAACAGTGGGAATCCGTGGACGTTCTTATCAACAATGCCGGACGTCTGTTAAACAAACCTTTTTTGGAAATCTCTTCAGACGAGTTTGAAGCCGTTTACAAAGTAAATGTGTTCGGTGTAGCCGAGATGACCAAAAGAGTGCTCCCCAAGATGGGTAGAACGGGTCATGTGGTCACGGTAAGTTCTATGGGTGGGGTGCAGGGCAGTGTGAAATTTCCCGGATTGTCTGCCTATAGCTCCAGTAAGGGGGCGGTCATTACCCTGACCGAACTTTGGGCCGAAGAGTTTAAAGAAACCGGGCCAAGCTTTAATGTGCTGGCCTTGGGTGCCGTTCAGACCGAGATGCTGGAAGAAGCCTTCCCGGGCTACCAAGCCCCAGTTACCGCATTGGAAATGGCTATGTACATCAAAGATTTTTCCCTCAACGGACAAAAAATGTACAACGGAAAGTTGTTGCAGATAAGCAATAGCACACCTTAATGGGAAGGATTCTTTTAGAATTGTCTTTTGAGATATCTGAGGTCTCTGGCAAACTTGTAAATTTGTCTCAGTGGAAACCACCCTTCAAAAATACCTTCCAGAACGAGCTGTGACTCCTTGTTTTGAGTTGATCAAGACCCATGGGGTGCACCTTAAGATTGTAAACCATAGGGTTACCCGCCATGGGGATTATCGTAGAATGCCCAATGGGCTTCACCAAATTACGGTGAATGCCTCGCTCAATAAATACCGGTTTCTGATTACGCTCGTCCACGAGATAGCGCATTTGGTCGCCTTTGAAACGTACGGTCGCCGAATAAAACCCCATGGCATGGAGTGGAAACGTACCTTTCAGCATTTAATGATTCCATTTATTAGACCAGAGGTGTTCCCATCGCAGTTGTTGCCCATTATTGCCCATCACTTTAAAAACCCAAAGGCCAGCAGTAGTACAGATGCCCGTTT
>JAUICT010000486.1 GCA_030429325.1 Bacteroidia bacterium | reverse complement strand
AAATTGTTCTTGGAGGTGCGCAAAGAGAAAGCAGGTTTGGGAACAGCCTATATACATGGATTTAAATGGGCATTGGATCGTGGTTACGAATATATTTTTGAGATGGATGCTGATTTTTCGCACCGTCCCGCAGATTTGTCCCGGCTGCACCGTGCTTGCCTAAATGGTGCCGACGTGGCCATAGGCTCCCGGTACAAAAAAGGGGTGAATGTGGTAAACTGGCCGCTCTTTAGAATCCTGTTGTCCTATGGCGCATCCTTTTATGTCAAGTTCATAACCGGAATGAAAGTGCATGATCCAACAGCCGGTTTTATATGCTATAAGCGTAAAGTTTTGGAAGAAATCAAACTGGACAATGTGCGATTTATTGGGTATGCTTTTCAAATTGAAATGAAGTATAGGGCGTACCTCAAAAAATTCAAAATAGAAGAAGTCTCCATCATTTTTACCGATAGGATCAATGGAAAGTCCAAAATGAACTCGGCCATTATCCGGGAAGCCATTTTCGGGGTAATCGCCATGAAATTTAGAAGCATATTTTTCAGAAAGAACTTTTAGGATGCCAAGAATAATATTGAAAAACGCAAAGGTGGTCAACGAGAACCGCATATTTGAAACAGATGTGTTATTGGAGGGTGATTATATTGCGCGAATGGATGCTGATATTTCAGATGCCAATGCCAAGGTTGTAGATTTAAACGGGGATGTATTGTTGCCCGGCATAATAGATGACCAGGTGCATTTTAGGGAGCCTGGATTAACCCACAAGGGCACCATTGCCACGGAGAGCCGAGCAGCCATTGCAGGGGGCATTACAACCTTTATGGAACAGCCCAACACCAATCCGCAGACCACTACCCTTCAAAAACTGGAAGAGAAATTTTCCATAGCCTCAAAAGATGCTTTTGCCAACTATTCATTCCTCTTTGGAGGTACCAATGATAACTTGGAAGAGCTAAAACGATTGGATAAAAATGCCTGCTCAGGAGTGAAATTGTTCCTTGGGTCTTCTACAGGAAATATGTTGGTTGATGACGAGTCTGTTCTTGAAAAAATATTCAGCAATACAGAAATGGTAATTTCGGCCCATTGTGAAGATGAAGGGACCATAAGGGCCAATATGGCCAAGTATCAGGAAATGTACGGAGATGATATTCCTGTGGAGATGCATCCTATTATTAGAAGTGCAGAAGCGTGTTATCTTTCGTCTTCAAAGGCCATAGCTTTGGCGAAGCGAACAGGGGCTCGTTTGCATGTTTTTCATGTATCTACCGGCATTGAAACCGATTTGTTCACCAATGAAATTCCGTTGGAGAAAAAGAAGATTACCTCGGAAATCTGCATCCATCATTTATGGTTCTCGGATGAGGACTACGCCAAAAAAGGCACACTGATCAAGTGGAATCCCGCTGTGAAGACCAAGCAGGACCGTGAAAAACTTTGGGACGCCCTTTTGGATGACAGGATAGATGTTGTGGCCACCGATCATGCCCCACATACTTTGGAAGAAAAAAATAATCCTTATACCAAAGCTCCATCTGGCGGGCCATTGGTGCAACATGCATTGTTGGCCATGCTCGAAAAAGAGCAGGAGGGCAAGATCAGTTTGGAAAAAATGGTGGAGAAAATGTGCCATAATCCTGCAAAACTCTTTGATATTGATCGTAGGGGGTTTGTTCGGGAAGGATATTATGCCGATTTGGTGCAGGTGACCCGAAATTCTAAAAACGAGGTTAAAAAGGATAATATTTTCTATAAATGTGGTTGGTCTCCTTTTGAAGGTACTACTTTTGGCTCCAAAGTAGCGCGAACTTTTGTCAATGGGCATTTAGCCTATGAGAATGGTCGTTTTTCTGAAAAAAAGAACGCCAAGCGACTTACATTTAACCGATAGGGCATGAAAAAAGCTGTTTTTTTCTTTTTTGGAATGTTGCTCCTCTCTTGTGGTGAGAAGGTGGTAGAGAAACCTGAAAATCTTATTCCTAAGGAGAAAATGGTGGATATTCTCCATGACCTTTCGCTTTTGAACGCAACAAAAGCTGCTTTTGGCAGCAAGTTTAAAGAATCGGGTATTGATGTCATGGATTTTCTTTACGAGAAATATGAAATAGACAGCGTGCAATTTGTGGAAAGTGATTTGTACTATGCCTCCATTCCGTTGGAGTACCAGTCCATTTATGAAAAAGTGGAAGAAAGGATTGATAATAGGAAAAACGTAATGGAAAATATCAGCAAACAAAAGAACGACAGTATTAAGAAGGTTCAGTTACGACGACGTGATTCCATTAAGGCCGAAAGGGAAGAAAACAAGCCAACGGAACCCTAATCCGGAAATTTGGAGCA
>JAUICT010000027.1 GCA_030429325.1 Bacteroidia bacterium | reverse complement strand
CTAATTTTGTATCACAAACAGAACGCTAAACGTTACAAAAATGCGATTTCACACTAGAAAATGGGTAAAACCAGAAGACCTGAACGCCAACGGAACCTTGTTTGGTGGTAGGGTGCTGGCCTGGGTGGATGAGGAAGCCGCGCTGTACAGCATCATACAACTGGAAAACAAAAAAGTGGTCACCAAATACATGTCCGAAATCAATTTTATGAGCACCGCCGAAGAGGGCGATATCATTGAGATTGGAATCGATGTGATCAAATTTGGGGTGACCTCCATTTCCCTGAACTGCGAGGTACGAAACAAGATGACGCATGAGAGTATTGTTACCGTGGACAACATCATCATGGTAAACCTAGACGAAAACGGCAACCCGAAACCTCACGGAAAAACCAAGATAGAGTACGTTAAGGACCGCTTGGCCCAAAAAGAAAAGGAAGAGAAGGCCTAGACCTTAATCCATAGTGGCTGCAACGGCTTGTACCTCGTCCAAGACGCGTAGAAGGTTACCGCCCCATAGTTTGGCGATTTCTTCTTCGGTATAACCGCGTTTTACCAATTCCAAGGTTACGTTGAAGGTCTCCGAAGCATCGGACCAACCCTCGATACCGCCACCGCCATCAAAATCGGAGCTGATGCCCACGTGATTGATCCCAATGAGTTTCACCATGTAGTCGATGTGGTCCACCAAATCGGATACGTTCACCGCTGGAGGGACATTGGGGTCGTTCGCCGCCATTTCCTCACCCAATTTGGTCACTTTGGGATAGTTTTCCATGAATTCCTCCTGTTGATCCTTGTCGAGAGATCCAAATTCGGACCGCTCGTACCAATTCAACCCTAGGGAATCTGCAGCTTTTTGGTTGATTTTTTTCATATAGGCCGCACGGGCATCATTCTTTTCCGTACTCAAATACGAAGTGAAGGCCACCGTTTGCACCACACCACCATTTTCTTTGAGCATCAACAATAGTTCATCGTCCAGATTACGGCTATGGTCGCAGAGTGCACGTGCAGAGGAATGCGAGGCAATGACCGGCGCCTTGGACAGTTCTATCATCTGTTTTATGGCTTCTTTGGAAGGGTGGGAAATATCGATCATGATCCCTACGCGGTTCATTTCGGCAACGGCCTGTTTTCCCAACTCGCTGAGTCCATTGTGCAGCCAGACCCCGTCTGCCTCACCAGTGTTGGAGTCACTGAATTGGCTGTGTCCATTATGGGATAGGGAAATATACCGTGCCCCCCTTTTTTGGTAGTCCGCTATTTGGGAAAGGTCCTCGCCAAGGGGATAGGCATTTTCCACCCCGATCATGGCCGCTTTTTTTCCCGATGCGGAAATCCTTCGTACATCGTCCGAGGTCAAGGCCAGTTCTATTCGGTCTGGGGCATATTCCTCGCATAGCCTGTGGATGGCCTCAAACTTGGAAATGGCATTCTCCTTAGCCTTGGCATAGCCTTCGGCATTCAAGGAATCCTGTCCGGTATAGACAATGAACCATGCCACGTCCAGACCACCTTCTTCCATCTTGGGTAGATTTACTTGGTTTTCCAGTCTTTGGGTATAGTTGATACTGTCCGTAAAATTCCTCACATTGATGTCGATATGGGTATCCACAGTGATCACGGTATCATGGATTCTTCGGGCTTTTTCTTCCAAGGTTTCAGTTTTATTGGATTGTTTTTCAGCGCATGAAAAAAAGAGGCTTACAGCGCACAAAAGATAGGTGTATTTCATAGTTGGTGGTTTACACCTACAAATAAAGCAATTTGACAACAAAATCCATGGGCTACGTAACAATTAATTGTAATCCCTTGATCCAATGCGGATTTTTAGGTGATAATTCAATAATTGAACAAACTTTGGGAACTCGGGAATTACTTACGTATCTGGAAAAATTGGAAATTGGGCTTAGCAGCTTTTCGTATGAGGAATTGGGCGTTGTGGAAGCCGGCGAGCTAAAAAAGTCTTTTGAAGTCTTTAAGTACGGACTCGAAAACAAGGTTTTTGGGATTCCTGAAATGAAGCAATTGGAAAGCATTTACCAAAGTGTGGGCATCCAAGGTTCCGAGAGACCCCTAAGAGATACAAGTGACACACCCACCGAGCTAAAAGAATTTCTATCGTTGATCGATGCCATGGAGAATACCCGCTTGTCCCGCGAACAACAGAAAATCGCAAAAGCCATGAAACAGGTGGCAGAGCGATTGGGCAAAGGCTTGCCCATCTCCAACAATCTTCAGTTTATTGAGAAAGAGCTAGAACCTGGCCATTTGGCCCATAAAATCAATTTACAGCCCATTCTGGACGATTGCATGGGCCAAATGGAACTTATGGAGGAGTTGGTACGACTCTTCAAACAAAACCTCATGGAATTTATTGGCAGCGTAAAAGTGTACTTGAAAAACGAAAGTTATAAACAAGTGGACCTGGCCTGTCAGAAAGTCCGCCCCAGTCTGGAAATGATGAAAGCCAACGGTTTGTTGGAAATCGTGAAGGAAATCCTCATGCTCTGTAGAACAGACAATGACCCTAAACACCATGCTTTTTTGTACGACCAATTTCTAATGGAATATCCCAAAGTACAGGAGCAGGTGGATCTAGAAATGGAAATCCTCCGAACCATGTAAAGTTCATATCATGGAAAACCAGCCCCTTCCCGACTATCTGCAAAGCATTTTTCATCCGTTGCTCAGGCACACTAATGACCTGGAATGCCAACTCATGTTGCTGGATGAAATAAAAGAAGTTGGGGATAAGAAGGAAATTCCTTTGCTCAAGGAACTGGAGAGCCATGACAACCCTAAAATCAGCCATAAAGCCTTTGAGATAAGAACCATCTTACAATCCAAGTTGGGCATGGACGATGAAAGAGAGCGCCGAAGGCTACCCATGAGCTTATGTTTCATCTACGATGAATTCGATATTCGGCCAAGTAAAATTGATCCGGACTTAGAATTTGGCGTATCTCTGGACATCCTTGATTCCGAATAACTTGGGGTGTTTTTTTGTTTATCCTTTAGATAGTCCATTTCACAACTGCAATCCAGAATTTCACCACAATTTATTGGTACTCAATAATCTTTCCCATAGATTCACGTTAGTAACAAAGACCCAAACATTAAACCCTCGAATCACAATGTTATACGATACCTACGGAGAAGAATATTTGGCGTTCTTACAGGAGCTCAACGAAATTTTGAGCATCAACGAACTTGCCGAGCTTGATTATTTATAGTTTAACCAAACGTTGCACCATGAAAAATCTTAACCACGAAAACACGGCATATCTTAATTTCATTCAGGATTTAAACAATATGCTCATCGATTTTGATATCAATCAGCTGAGCTTTCCATAGTAGTTTAAGTGGATATCATGGAAAAGGGGATGTTAAAAACATCCCCTTTTCTATTTATAGTGATTTAAAATCTTATCCTAAATACGATTTCAATATTTTACTTTTTGAAGTGTGCCTAAGCTTTCTGATGGCCTTTTCCCGTATTTGTCGCACACGCTCACGGGTGAGGTCAAATGTGCTTCCTATCTCCTCAAGGGTCATGGAAGGTTGGTTGCCGATGCCGTAGTACAATCTAACCACATCTGCTTCCCGCGGCGAAAGGGTGTCCAATGCCCGATTAATCTCAGTATTCAAGGATTGGTGCATCAATCCCTTGTCCGGCTTGGGCGAATCCCCGGTATTGATCACATCATATAGGTTGGAAGTTTCCCCTTCTTTTAAAGGTGCATCCATGGATACGTGTCTTCCTGTGTTTCGTAGGGATTGTTTTACCTCGGAAACGGTCATGTCCAATTCTTTGGCAATTTCTTCTGCAGAAGGTGGTCGTTCGTGGGCTTGCTCCAAATAGGAAAAGGTTTTTTTGATTTTATTGATGGAACCAATCTTGTTCAAGGGAAGCCGGACCACTCTTGATTGTTCCGCAAGGGCTTGCAAAATGGATTGTCTGATCCACCATACGGCATAAGAGATAAATTTGAATCCACGGGTCTCATCAAAACGCTTGGCGGCTTTTACCAATCCAACATTGCCTTCATTGATCAAATCGGGCAATTTTAAGCCTTGGTTCTGGTATTGCTTTGCAACCGACACCACAAACCTAAGATTGGCATTGGTCAATTTTTCAAGGGCAACCTGATCGCCGGCCTTAATGCGCTGTGCCAACTCAACTTCTTCTTGTGCGGTAATCAAATCAATCTTACTGATGTCCTGAAGATATTTGTCCAATGATTTAGACTCCCGGTTGGTTACCTGCTTGATGATTTTTAATTGCCTCATGCTCAAAAAATGGTTTTCAAAGTGTTATAAGCTTACATTATACATTATAATGGGCTATTTTCCAAACGCTAAATGTTATTGTTATCCAAATGTTATGAGTATTTGCCGCTAAAACTACAGATATTGGGCATTGTTGATAGTATCTTAATAGAATTGCGACAGTAACTTTCCACCTAACTATAAAAAACCGCTAATTTTGCAAGGTTTGTTGATCAAGAACCAAAAATCCTTTTCCATTGGAGGTAGACAAAGCAGTACGGAAGAAAACACTTTACAATTACCAGCAAGAAGACCTGAGAAAAATCTTCAAGCATTTGGATGATTTGCCCTCTGGTACAAACATACTTTATCAGCTTCCTACGGGGGGTGGGAAAACGGTGGTTTTTTCCGAAATCACCCGAAAATACATTCAAAATACGGGTAAAAAGGTCATTGTACTTACCCACCGTATCGAGCTTAGCAAGCAAACCTCTCAAATGCTCCACGGTTTTGGGGTTGCCAATAAAGTCATCAGTAGTGAGGTCAAGGAACTGCATGACCAAGATGAGTACATGTGCTTTGTGGCCATGGTGGAAACCCTGAACAATAGGCTCCAGGAAGAGAAGGTCACCATCAATAACGTTGGATTGGTAATCATTGATGAGGCACACTACAACTCGTTCCGAAAACTCTTCAAGTACTTTGACAAGGCTACCATTTTAGGCGTAACGGCAACACCTTTGAGTTCCAACATAAAACTTCCCATGAAAGATCATTACAAGCATTTGATCATTGGGGAGTCCATAAAATCATTGATTGAGAAAAATTTCTTGGCCAAGGCCAATCTCTACAACTATGATGTAAGCCTAAAAACCTTGAAACTGGGTATCCACGGAGATTACACTGTAAAATCTTCCGATGAGTTCTATGGCAACCACAGTATGCTAGGCAAGCTGTTGGCCGCTTATGAAGATGTGGCCAAGGGCACCAAGACCTTGATTTTCAACAATGGAATCAATACCTCCCTATATGTGTATGAGACCTTTAAAAAGGCAGGGTATAACATTCGCCATCTAGATAATAAAAATACGGCTACGGAACGAAAGGAGATTTTGGATTGGTTTGCCGAAACCCCAGATGCCATTCTAACCTCAGTAAGCATCTTAACCACTGGGTTTGATGAGCCTACCGTGCAATCCATCATCCTGAACAGGGCCACTCGTTCATTAACGCTGTATTTTCAAATGATTGGGCGGGGATCTAGGGTATTGCCCAATAAAAATGAATTTAATGTTATTGATCTAGGGAACAATATTGCCCGTTTTGGGCCTTGGGATACTCCTGTGGATTGGCAGGAAATTTTCCATTTCCCTGATTTTTATCTGGAGAACATTAAAAATGATGAAGATATTGAACGTGAGTTTGTCTACGAAATGCCAGATGAGCTAAGGGCCAAATTCAGCAAGTCTGAAAACATTACATTCGATATCAAGGAAGAATACAAAAAGGTCTTTGCCCAAGGGAAAAAATCCAAAGAGGTTCTGGAGCGGAGCATTGAACAGCATGCCCAAATCTGTGTAGAGAACAGTGAAGACGTGTTTGATGCCCGTA
This sequence comes from Bacteroidia bacterium, assembly GCA_030429325.1. Classification (GTDB taxonomy): domain Bacteria; phylum Bacteroidota; class Bacteroidia; order Flavobacteriales; family Flavobacteriaceae; genus Flagellimonas. The sequence goes on along the minus strand of JAUICT010000027.1, from coordinate 6,166 downwards.
TCTTGGCCAAGGAACTCAAGGAAGAAATCGCATACCGTGTACGACAGTATTCCTATTGTATCATGAACAACACCAAAAACTACAAAGAGTGGTTAGAGGAGGATTATGAACGTAAACTGCGTTCCAGCATTTCCAAAAAATTTGCCGCATTGATGTAATCATGAAAAAGGCGCTGTTCATAGGTCATGTATGGCCAGAGCCCAGTACCACCGCAGCCGGTCACCGAATGTTGCAGTTGTTGGAAGCCTTCCAAAAGTTTGGGTATCACATCACCTTTGCTTCCACCGCACAGAAAACGGAGTACAGCCTTGATTTGGAGAATATAGGCATTACTTCTGTAGATATTTTGCTGAACCATTCGAGTTTTGATGACTTTGTGGCAGAACTGGCCCCTGATGTGGTAATCTTTGACCGATTTATGGTTGAAGAGCAATTTGGGTGGCGTGTGGCGGAGTTTGCCCCCAAGGCCATCCGAATACTAAATACCGAAGACCTACATGGATTGCGAAAGGCTAGGGAAGAGGCTTACCTAAAACAGGAAACATTTTATTTGGATCTTTGGAAAAACCACCCCGTTACCTTGAGGGAGGTGGCGAGCATCTACCGTTCAGACCTCACCATCATGATTTCCAGTTACGAGCAATCAATCTTGGAAGAAGCGCTGGGCATCCCAAATGAGCTGTTGCTTCATCTTCCTTTTATGGTGGAAAACATATCCGAAGAAGAGATTCTCAAGTGGCCGAAATTTAAAGACCGAAGCGACTTCGTTGCTGTAGGTAATGGCAAACATGCTCCCAATATAGATTCCATAAAAATCTTAAAGGCCAAAATATGGCCTCTTATCCGAAAAGAACTGCCCAACGCCCAACTTTTTGTGCATGGGGCTTATCTGCCGCAACAAGTCAAAGAAATGCACCGTCCCGAGCAGGGGTTTCTCGTAAAAGGTTGGACTGAAGATATGGGCACTATTTTGAAAAATACCCGTGTTGTATTGGCTCCACTTCAGTTTGGTGCGGGAATCAAGGGCAAATTATTGGACGCCATGCGGTACGGCACACCAAGTGTCACCACATCTATTGGGGCAGAAGGGATGCAGGGTGAACTCCCATGGAACGGTTCGGTTTGTAATAACTGGGATACTTTTGCGAAATCAGCCATTTTGCTCCATGAAAACCCAATGTCGTGGAAAGCGGCCCAAGCAAATGGCATTACATTGATCAACACGCACTATGGCAAGGAATCTTTGCAAAATAGGTTGTGGCAAATGATAAACGGTCTCCAACAAAACCTTGAGGAACACCGCAATAAAAATTTTATAGGTAGGTTATTGCAGCACCATACTTTAACCAGTAGTAAATATTTGGCCAAATGGATTGAAGCCAAAAATGCTTGAACATCTACTTTTAGCTACAGTTTTGACATGGTTTTTAAAGAAAACTGATATGATGTAATAACAAAATAACTGCACCAGAATACAATGCCTATCCATTTTGCTGCATCTTCCACAAAATTTTGCCAATCTCCCAACCAGTCTATCAAGAGTTGTTTTACAATCTTATCCGTAACTACGGATAAGGAAAGAAATCCGATAGCGAGTATAAAAATAAGAACATCGGTCTGAAAAAGAATAACGTTTCTAAAAGCAATAAGGTAGGCCAGTACCATAACTCCTAAAAAAATGATGACTGTATTTTCGTTCAATCCAACGCTACCGCTCAAAACTTCATGAAACAAGAACAAATCATCGAATAGTAAATATCCTGACAATAAGGCAGAGGAAATCAAGAACATGTATTTATCTTTTGGCAATACAGGATATAAAATCAGTGCTGTAAATGCACAACTAGTAGCTGCTACACACCATAAGAGTATTCCCAAATTGGAAAGAAATCCGGAAATTGGATGTATACCTCCCAAGGAAACTGTGTCCTTGGTAAATGTAGATATGGGAATTCCGTAACTAATACTTACTGACATGATTACCCCAAGCACCAATAATGTGGGCAATAGGATCAATAATAATTTCACTGATATGGCTTTAGAAGTCAAATGCCTTATTGAAATCTTTCTATTCATTCTTATATGTTGCTTGATACCCAATAACGTGATTTGTTGGGATTTCTTATAAAGAAAATGCTATTGGCACTGATAACCCACTAAATCAATTCTAGTTGTAGGGAAGCGGTTCTATAAGATTAGATTCAATAGAACCATATTTAATTAAAACTGAAAATCCTTGATGGGGGAGCAAATATCCACCAAAGCACCATTCGGGTCTTTCAGCAATAAACGTCTTTGTCCATAAAAAGTATCCGTAGGCGCACTGACAACTTCAATTTTTTCAGCTTTCACAACCTCAAAGACTTCATCAACATTATCTACCACGAACGTTATGTAAAAGCCTTGGGGGCTATTCTGAAAACCGTCTGGTACCAACTCGTTCGTACGGTCAATAATTCCGAGTTCAATTTTCTTGTCCTTGGAAATTAAGTGAATGAACCAATCACTGTGATACGCTACGGTAAGGTCAAATAATTTTACGTAGAATTCCTGACTTTCATCCAAACTGTCAGAACATATATTTGTCATCATTCGCTGGACTCTATCCATTCTTTTTTATTGAATTAAGGTTTGATTATTGTTCGGCTATTTTCTTGGTTTTTGCAGACAACTACTATATGAACGGTATGGGGTTCCCTCACATAACTTGAACAAAGCTAAGAACAATATGCTTACCTCCCCTTCATGAGCTCAGTATATACTTTCTTCATTACCGCTATTTTTCCTTCGTCCTCAGCAACAGAAGAAGTGGTGAACATCATCACACCGCTAGATGAACCTGCAAGTCCTCCCCATAGGACATCTTCAAACTCTTCCGAAGAAATTGTTCCTGGGCTGTTGTGCGCTTGAACAATGGGCCATACTTTGGGATATGCCCCTTTAGTGATATTTAATTGATTACCAAACCAAAGGATATTTTCTTGTACCCAATCTGGATCCCTTTCCATTCTACCGTGGTAGACCATGGGGGAAAAGACATCTATGGTTTTACGCAATAGTTCATAATCCAGTCCTAAAATGCGGCGTCTTGCGCCATCGAATTCCTCATCATTCCATGGACAATGGTAAAGCCCAAGAAGAGCATTAGGCTTAACCTCTTTGATGATTTTTTTCATTTCAAAGGTCCAGTCATAAATCACCTTACAACGCCAATCCCGCCAAGATTCATCGTGATGCTTTAAAATCCATTCCGCTTTTTCAGCTGTGGTACCTTCTGGAATCTCAAGTTTGGTTTCCGTTGAAAATCCGTCTAGACAATGATTACAAAAACAGGTCTCGGGCAATATGGGTTCAGGGTCTTCAAACTGGGCATGCCAGTGTACATAATCCATCCAAACCCCATCCAAATCAAACTCCAAAAGTAAATCCCGAAGTTGGCCGAACCGATACTGTCGGAAACCGGGCTCGGTAGGGCATACCCCCATAAACCAAGTGGCAGCCTCTACTTTTTCGCCTTTCTCATTGATGGCCCAAGCTTCAGGGTTCTCTTCCACATAGCCTTTCCCATTTAAAGTTGCAAACTCGGCATATATCTTCATGCCTTCGGACTTTGCCCTTTTCATCATATCTGCGTTGATGGACCCACTATGGACAAATATTGCATTAACCCCAAGTTCCTTAAGGTCATACCCTTTGTCCCATAAAGGCTTGGGGTTCCCATAGACACCTCTTGTCTCAACGGTTTCTACCGCTTTTTGTGCGCAAGATGCACCCGTACATAGCCACATGCAGAGCAAAAAAATTGAAGCAAAGTGTTTCGCTATTTTCATTTTATCGTACTTATTTATCCCTTGACAATCATTACCAACTATTTTCTTTTATATCCAGGTCCGCGTACCACACGCCCTGGGAAAGAGCCCGTATGTTCCCCATCCTTGAGCACTTGGGTTCCGTTCACAAAAACATGCACCATTCCTGTGGCATACTGATGGGGTTTTTCAAAAGTTGCCTGATCTTGAATTTTCTTTGGGTCAAACAAAACCACATCGGCATAATGGCCGCTAGTCAATGTACCACGCTTTTTGATTTTTAGATTGCTTGCTGGAAGGGAGGTAAGCTTATAAATAGCCTCTTCCAGCGGGATTACTTTTTCATCCCGAACATATTTGCCCAACAAGCGAGAGAAATTGCCGTACGCCCTAGGATGGGTACTCGATTCAAGAAAAACACCCTCCGCGGCCATGGACTGCCCATCGGAACCAAAACTCATCCACGGCAACGCTATTTGTTTTTTCACATTCTCTTCCGACATCAAAAAATAAATGGTTCCCACTCGGCTTCCATCCTGTACCACCAAATCCATTGCAGTTTCTTCTGGTGTGGTCCCTCGCATTTCAGCAATTTCCTTGAGGGTCTTCCCTGTTAGATATTTGAGTGAATCATTTTTAAACCCTACAAGCAATATTTTTTCCGGGTCTCCAGCGGCCTGCATAAGACTTTCCCATTCATCGGTAGGGGTCACCATTTCTTCCAATACCTTTTTTCTTATAGTGGGATCTTGCAAACGTTCCGCCCATTTATCGTATCCCCCTTCTTGGACCCAAGGAGGCATGGAGGCATCCAAGCCTGTGGCTCCTGCAACATAATTGTACATATCTGCTGTAATGTTCAATCCTTTTGCCCTCGCCGAATCTACTTTGGCAACCACTGCGTCAAACTTAACCCAATTGTCTTTACCACTTTGTTTCAAATGATAGATTTCGGCACGGATACCAGCTTCATGGGCTATTTGGATCAATTCATCCAAACTTTCCAACAGCCTGCTTCCTTCACTTCTCATATGGCTGATGTACATCCCATCGTAGGCTGCCGCAACTTTACAAAGCTCTATCAGTTCTTCCGTGCTCGAATAAAATGCTGGGGCATAAATCAAGGAAGAGCCTACGCCCAAAGCACCTTCTTCCATAGCTTGTTTTACCAAAATTTTCATGGAATCCAATTCTTGGGTGGTGGGTTCCCTATCCTCATAACCTACGGTATGGACCCGTAGGGTAGTAGCGCCTACAAAAGAGGCTACATTGGGGGAAACTCCTTTATGGGTAAGGAATTCAAGGTACTCATTCAATGTGGTCCAGCTAACATTATATTTTATATCGCCTTGACTCTCTTGCTCCTGTCTTTTCATTTTTTCACTCAAGGGCCCCATGGACACCCCTTCCCCAAATACTTCCAGGGTAACCCCTTGCTTGATGTCTCCCATGGACCGACCGTCCTCAATCAAAGATTCCACTGCCCAACTCAACATATTGATGAACCCAGGGGCCACCACCAAATCGGATGCGTCAATCTCCGTATTCCCAGTAGCATTCTTTAGATTGCCAATTGCGGCAATCGTATCGGCATTGATGCCCAAATCCCCAACATAGGAAGGGTTCCCAGACCCGTCCACAATGCGGCCATTTTTTATGAGCACATCAAAATTTTGTGGTTTAGAACAGCTGAAAAATAGAAAGATAGCAAGGACATGGATTGCTATTGGGTTGAATTTCATAATTAGGTTATTTAGTGATGGTAACCAATTTAGTGAATTTTATGTTCATGCCATCTGCATAGTGCTTAGCGTAAAAAAAGAAAAACCAATCCTTTGTATGGATGACTTATGCTAGAAAAGTCTTGATGGTTCACTGTCCCATAAATTTTAAAAATACCGTACTTTGTGCTTCAAATACCATATTTATGAAATCACCTAACTGGCAAACTGTCCAAGAATTTGAAGATATCACCTATAAAAAAAGTGACGGGGTTGCCCGAATTGCCTTTAACAGACCCAATGTACGCAATGCATTCCGTCCAAAAACCACCAGTGAACTTTACCAAGCCTTCTATGATGCCCAGGAAGACACCTCTATTGGCGTAGTGTTGCTATCTGCCGAAGGACCTTCGACCAAGGATGGGAAGTGGGCCTTTTGTAGTGGGGGCGACCAAAAAGCCAGGGGCCATCAAGGCTACGTGGGCGAAGATGGCTATCACCGTTTGAATATTTTGGAGGTACAGCGCCTCATCCGCTTTATGCCCAAGGTTGTCATTGCTGTAGTGCCAGGCTGGGCCGTTGGAGGTGGACATAGTCTACATGTGGTATGTGATATGACCCTTGCCAGTAAGGAAC
>JAUICT010000485.1 GCA_030429325.1 Bacteroidia bacterium | reverse complement strand
ACTTTTACCGTTAGAAGGTTAGTTGGTTCACTAATTCTTGAAAAGAATATCCGTGCCCAGATACTTGTTGTCTTTGTTCATGTACCACGCACGGGTTTTGGGCATTTTAATGCCGTTGATGTCTTCCAATCCATCCAAAAGGATGTATTCCCCATCATTTTTGCTCTCATCATGGTAGAATTGGTACACTTCCATGGCATAAGTCTTTGGGTCGAAGTAAAAATACCAAGTATCGCTGCCTACATTTTCATCGTAGCGTACCTTCAATACAAGATATTCTTTCCCCTTAAACTCCCGGCTTTCCACTTTTTGATCCAAAAGGGTGCCAGGGTCCTTTAGTTTCATGGGAAGGCCATAGAGGTAGGTGTAGTAATCCTTCATGGTCTTGCCCCGATCGCAGGACAACCTAAATTTTTTCGCATCAGCTTCGGTAAATTCAGGATTTCCATTAAGAGTGATGGAGCAATCTCCCTTGCTCATATTGTAGGTATAGGTATTTCCATCCTGATCCACAGCCAATACAAACTGTTGGTTCACAAAATCAGCAGTTATGGTACTGGTACGCTTTGGCGCATTGGGAGTTTCCATAACGACTTTAAAAGAAGCATCAAAATAGCTCCATTTGTTATCGGGATCGTGAAACTTTATGGCTTTTTGAAGTACTTCCGAGGCATTGTGGGCATCTTGGGAATATCCCACCGAAACCATAAACAATACAATCGCTAATGGATATAAAAGTGGTTTGATCATAGCAAAAGAAAAATTCATCCATACAAGATAACTCATATGGATGAAATGTGTAAGGATTCTTATTTTTCTTGCTCAATCTTTGCAGGAGGAACGGAACTATCATATTCTTGATAATATTGCTCCAAAAGATTCATCATTGCGGTCATTAAATCCCGGGTCTCCAACAACAAGGAGAAATACAGGGTTGTGTTCTTTGGGCTGGATTCTTCGGTTCTTGTTCTTGAGACCTGCCGATCTATTTTTTGTAGGACCAAATCGTAAAGTTCCTGTTTGGAGTCTAAAATAGCGTCAATTTGATCAAAAGATTTCTTTTCAAAAGCGATTTGTGTCTTATCGAATATTTCCTCCAGTTTCTGATCAATCTCCTTTAGTTCCTTTATCTGGTTGTATTTTAATTTTTTATGATTGTTGTATACGTGGTTAAAACTCACCTTTCCGATATATTCCAGAGATTGTGACATATCGGTCAAGTGACCCATGGCATTGATATAGAAATTACTGGCTCCTATGTGTGCTTCTTCCAAATTTTTGATGAAATAGAAGGTGTGCTCTCTTAAGTCCTCAATTTCCAAGGCAAGCTTGCTGCTTTGTTTTTTGTTCTTTTTCAAAAAGTTCAGATCCTGTTTGGCAAGCCCATTGATAGAGTTTGAATAGATTTTGTTGCTGCGTTTTACTACATTGGCAATATTGGCGGCACTCTCTTCAATTACGCCTTGTATAGACCTGCTTTCAGCTCTTCTCAAACGATCTTCAACCTTTATTTCCTTGGTCTTTTTGTTGTATGAAATGTAATTTCTAACTAAAAGAAGCACGGCAGCGAATAGAAGCACGGCTATGGCAGCTCCTTTACCAAAACTAATAAGGGCCAGAATGGTACCTGAAGCTATAAAAGCAATGATGGCAGTACTAAACCATCCGGCAATGACATTAAGTACTCCTGCTACTCTATATACGGCACTTTCAGCGCCCCATGCACGGTCTGCCAAAGAGGTTCCCATGGCCACCATAAAGGTCACATAGGTTGTGGAAAGTGGGAGCTTGTACGATGTGGCTATTGAAATTAAAATTCCAGCGACCATAAGGTTCACAGAAGCCCTAATCATATCAAATGCAGGGAGGTGAAGCACTTTATCCTTGGATAGGTTGATGACTGGTTTCTTGAACCTTTTGTCAACCGAGTTCTTTATTGATGGTGGAACTATGGAAGTAACCCAATCCGATACAGCAATGGAATAACGAACAAGACTTCTGGATAAATAGTTGGGTTGAAACCGCTCCTTGGCCTCACCTTCACGAGATAGATTGATTTCGGTATCGGCAACGTATCTTGCCTTTTTGGACCACCAAAGTGTGGCAACCATGATCATACCCGAAAGAAACAAAAGAAGGGTAGGGGTTTCCACTTTGGTGGAGAGAACCTCCATACTAAATTCTGATGCAGGAACTCCAGAGACTATCCAAGCCTGGTAAGATTGCCAAGCGGCAATAGGAACACCGATAAAGTTAACCAGGTCATTTCCTGCAAAAGCCAAAGCCAAGGCAAACGTACCCACACCAATAATTAATTTATAGATGTTGGTCTTGGCAAACTGAA
>JAUICT010000484.1 GCA_030429325.1 Bacteroidia bacterium | reverse complement strand
ATTTCTTTTTCCAATTGTGAAATTTGCTTTTCAACCCCACTTAATTTGTTCTTAAGGGATTTCAGCTTTTTTTGGACTTGATAATCATTTTCTTTGGATACCTCCTCTACTTTCTTTTCTACTTTTTTCTCTCCTTTCTCAATTTTTCTGAAGTCCTCTGCCTTGCGTTGCTCCAGATAAAAATCTATATCGCCCAAATACTCTTTAATACCACCGTCCTTAAATTCGTAGACCCTATCTGTAAGTCCTTGTAAAAAGTCACGGTCATGGGATACCAGCACCAATGTTCCTTCAAAATTCTGTAGTGCCTTTTTCAGTACATTTTTGGATTTGATGTCTAAATGGTTCGTAGGCTCATCCATGATCAGGACGTTAAAGGGCTGCAATAACATTTTGGCCAAAGCCAATCGATTTCGCTCCCCACCGGAAAGCACCTTTACATATTTTTCCACTTCATCACCACGGAAAAGAAAAGATCCCAATATATCCCGAACCTTACTTCGGTTCTTTTCATTGGCAGCGTCGATCATGGTATCTAAAATGGTTTTTTCGCCCTCCAGATATTCTGCTTGGTTCTGGGCAAAATAGCCTAGTTGTACATTGTGTCCAATTTTCAAGCTTCCGGTATGGTCCAACTCTCCCACCATGATTTTGGCCAAAGTGGTTTTCCCCTGCCCGTTCTGACCCACAAAAGCGGTTTTGGTGCCACGCTCTACCAAAAGATCAATATTTTTTAGAACCTCTTTTTTACCATAGCTTTTGGAAAGGTCATCCAGTTCTGCCACTACCTTACCAGGATTGATTGATACAGGAAAGCGAAGGTTCATGACACTATTATCCTCCTCGTCCACTTCAATACGCTCTATTTTGTCCAACTTTTTGATCAGGGACTGTGCCATAGAAGCTTTACTGGATTTGGCCCGGAACTTCTCGATCAAACGTTCGGTCTGTTGTATTTGTTTTTCTTGGTTTTTTTGGGCACTAAGTTGTTGTTCCTTGATTTCCTTTCTGTACTCCAAGAACTTGGTATATGGCTTATTATGATCATAAATTCGACCTAAGGAAATTTCTATGGTTCTATTGGTCACATTATCCAAGAACATTTTATCGTGCGAAACGATCACAACGGCACCAGGGTATGTCTTTAAGAATTGTTCCAACCAAATGATGGATTCTATATCCAAGTGGTTGGTAGGCTCATCCAGTAACAGTACATCGTTATTCTGCAAAAGCAGCTTGGCCAACTCTATCCGCATGCGCCATCCCCCTGAAAAGGTATCCGTCAGCTTATCAAAATCATCCCGCTTAAAACCCAACCCCAACAATACTTTTTCGGTATCGCCTTGATAGTTGTAGCCACCCAAGATTTCATAACGATGGGTAACATCGTTCAAATCTACCATTAGCTGATGATAGCCCTCGCTCTCATAATCAGTACGCTCCGCCAAGGCCGTGTTAATTTCCTCAAGCTTTTGTTCCATGGCCTTGATATCTGCAAATGCCTGATAGGATTCGTCCAACACGGTTCTGCCCTGTTCAAAATCTATGTCCTGTCTTAAAAAACCTATTTTAAGGTCCTTTTCCGTGGCAATGGTCCCCTCATCCGGAGCCATATCCTTGGACAACAATTTCAGCATGGTTGATTTGCCGGCGCCGTTCTTACCAATAAGACCCACCCGGTCTCCAGCATTTAAACGAAACGCTATTTCTTCAAAAAGATATTCACCCCCAAAGGCTACTGAAAGATTATGGACATTTAACATTTTATGTGACCCGAATTACAAAACAAAATTACGGTATTGCGTATTTTTGCATAAAATCGCTGCAAATGTTAAAAAAAGGAACCAAACTGTACAGTATTTTAACAGGAAGTTGTCCCAAATGCCATGAGGAAAGCATGTACCAAAACACCAATCCGTATGCTATTTCCCAAATTTTCAATATGAACGAGCGTTGTTCCCACTGCGGCACCAAGTACAAGATAGAGCCTTCTTTTTTCTACGGTGCCATGTACGTGAGTTATGCCGTTGGGGTTGCCTTTGCCGTTGCGGCCTTTGTAATTGCATTTTTGATTTTTAACGCGTCTTTACTAGGCACTTTTATTGCCATAGTGGGTACATTGGTTGTTTTCATGCCCGTGATAGTTCGTTTGTCACGTAATATTTGGGTGAATTTCTTTTTTAAATATGACCCGCAAGCTTCAGCGCATTACACACACAAGCATACCGTAGCGGAAGGTTAATCTGGATAATATTTTTTGGTAAACCGTTGAATGTCCATTTCAGGATCAATCTGTTTTTGGTGTTCAATGGCTTGGTATAATTGGGGTGAGGCATAGGGTGCAATGAGTA
>JAUICT010000026.1 GCA_030429325.1 Bacteroidia bacterium | reverse complement strand
AGATGCTGGTAGTGGAAGGGACCATTTACCCTTTGTTGACGAGGTTGAAAAATGCTGGGCTGCTCAACTATCGTTGGGAAGAGTCCACATCGGGACCTCCACGGAAATATTACGCCCTAACAGAAACTGGCCGTTTGTTCCTCAAAGAACTCAACGGCACTTGGGACGAACTAAGAAGCGCAGTGAATTTGGTAACCAACACTAAATAAGAATCTAAAATGAACAAGACAGTAAATATAAATTTGGCCAATACGCTCTTCCACATAGACGATGATGCGTATAATAAGCTAGGACGCTATCTCGAGTCCATAAAACGGTCGTTTGCCGGAACTCCCGGAAGCGATGAGATCATAGCCGATATTGAAGCTCGGATTGCTGAGCTCTTTCTGGAGAAAATGGAAAATGAACGACAGGTCATTACCCAAAAACAAGTGGATGAGGTGATCAATGTCATGGGGCAACCCGAAGACTATATGGTAGACGAGGACATTTTTGAGGATGAACCCAAAAAGACCTACGAGCGCACCAACACCCGTTCCAAAAAACTATATAGGGACATCGATGAGAAATACATTGGTGGGGTCTGTGCCGGTCTGGAACACTATTTAGGCTTTGATGCGCTATGGGTTCGGTTGATCTTTATTCTTTTAGCCGTATTCACCGGTTTTGGATTAATCGCCTACATCCTTCTTTGGATTTTGGTGCCCGAAGCTGCCACAACCTCGCAAAAATTGGATATGCGGGGAGAGCCTGTCAACATCAGCAATATAGAACGCAAGGTTAAAGAGGGGTTTGGTGATGTTGCCGACAAGGTAAAAAATGTTGACTACGAGAAAGTGGGCAACAAGGTCAAAAGCGGCTCCAAGACCTTTTTCGATGCTATTGGTGACATTATCATGTTCCTGTTCAAAGTATTTGGCAAGTTCATTGGTATTTTGTTGATCATCATTGGTGCATCTACTTTAATCGGATTGTTTGTGGCTCTCTTTACGGTAGGCATGTTCAACGCAGTAAACTTTCCTGGAGTGGATTTCTACGAAATCGTGAACACCACCGGGGCTCCAGTTTGGGTAGTTTCCTTGTTGCTGTTCTTTGCCATTGGCATCCCGTTCTTCTTTATCCTTTACTTGGGACTGAAGATTTTGGTGAACAATCTGAAATCTATCGGTAACATAGCCAAGTTCTCTCTTTTGGGTCTTTGGTTGATTGCCATAGGTTCCCTGTTTGCTTTGGGAGTTCGACAAGCAGCTGAATTTGCCAATGTGGGGAGTGTTCATGAAGATCGCGTAATGGTGATGGAAAATCCCACGGACACTTTATTCATCAGCATGAAAGATACAGGATACCAATATGGTATGGAAGATGTACACTTTGGGCGTATGACCTTTACGTATGATCAGGACGACAACAGAATATTGATTTCAGACGAGGTGGATATTAAAATCCGTAGGTCAGATGATGAGCAGGTGAAAATCAACGTCCGTAAGGATTCCCAAGGAAGCTCCGTACGGGCGGCCAGGGATAGGGCCAAGAACATCAATTTTGACTACGAAGTCATCGGAAATCAAATAATCTTGGACCAACATTTAACCACCGATGTTTCCAACAAGGCCAGAAATCAAGAGGTCACGGTCACCATTTACGTTCCCGAAGGCAAAACCGTGTTCTTTAGGGAATCTACCCATGGCCATATTGGACGTGGTATAGAAAATGACAAAGAATATTACCGAAGCAGTATTGTGGGGTATACTTGGGTCATGGGCAGCGATGGAGAGCTCAAGTGCCAGGATTGTCCAGAAGATGATGATGAAGAAAACCCTGATGAAAATGAAGAAGGTGGCAAAATCATCATTAATGAAGATGGGGTGAACATCGACATTAAGGATAAACACGATTCCTTTGAAATGAAAATCGATGAGGATGGTATTAAGGTGAAGGCCGGTGAGAAAAATAACAATTGAGTAATTCTTTTTAACAGTTGGGTAAGCTTTCCTACCCAAAATGGAAAGCAAATACGAGTTTTACACTGAAATAAATAAGTACAATCATCAATCAAATCACGAACAGTCCCTAAACTAGGGCAAAAAACAACAACCATGACTACACTAGCAAGATTAGCAATCGCAGCACTTTTTTCCTTATTCGCATCCTCATGTATGATGGACATCAACTTTGGAAGCGGTAAAAAAGGAAACGGCCAAGTGGTGGAAGAGACCCGAAACGTATCTGAAGACTTTACCATAATCTCCGCATCAGAAGGTTTGGATGTATACGTTACCCAGGATAGAGATTTTAAAATCTCTGTAGAAGCGGATGAAAATGTCATTGACCTGATCGCAACAGACGTTAGAGATGGTAGATTGAAAATACATACCATTGAAAACATTGGCAGGGCCACTAAAAAAATATATGTGTCCCTTCCTGAAATTACAGCTTTGGAAAGTTCCAGCGGTGCAGACCTGATTGTTCAGAATGTCGTTGAAGCCAAAAAAATTGAGCTGGAAGCCAGTAGTGGGTCCGACCTGCAAGTAGAGCTTGTTGCCGAAGAGGTCTCAGCCGAAGCCAGTAGCGGTGCAGACATTCAAATTTCCGGAAAATCAGATGTACTCTATGCAGATGCCAGTAGTGGTGCAGACATTAAAGCCAAGGAACTGATCACCAAAAGATGCAATGCAGATGCCAGTAGTGGTTCCGACATTTCGGTAAATGTAACCGAATCATTGGTTGCCGATGCCAGTAGCGGAGCAGATATATCGTACACGGGTGAGGCCAATGTACAGACCAAAAAATCGGTCTCAGGGAGTGTACACAAATACTAACCTGACCAAACCATCCAAAATCTGGAAAACCCGCTGAAACTTCAGCGGGTTTTTGCTTTTAAAACATCTTATGTGGTTATCTTAGCAGGTCTAAAACTTTTGTATAAATGCATATTGAAATCAAGAAATATGTGTTGCAATTGCAACACCCTTTTGGGATATCAAGAGAAACCCATGTGACCCAAGACACCATGATCGTCTGTCTAACGCTCAATGGAAAAACAGGATATGGTGAAGCCACTTCCAACCCCTACTACAAGATTACCGTGGAAAGCATGAAGGCTGAAATTGAAGCGGTTCAAAGCAACATAGAAGCCTACGATTTTGATACACCCGAGAACTTTCACACATTTCTAAAAAGCTTGGGGCTACAAAACTTCACCCTATGTGCCATGGACTTGGCGGCCAATGATCTGTATGGAAAATTACAGGGGAAACCTTTATATGAAATTTGGGGTACCAATACATCCTACTACCCTATCACCAACTACACCATTGGTATTGACACCATCCCAAAAATGGTTGAAAAACTAAATGAAAAACCATGGCCGGTATATAAAATAAAATTGGGGACTTCGGATGATGTTGCCATTGTGAGGGAACTGCGCAAACACACCGATAGTATTTTCCGAATCGATGCCAATTGCGCATGGACCGCTGAAGAAACATTGAAAAATGCTCCCCTCTTAAAAGATTTGGGTGTAGAGTTTTTGGAACAACCGCTAAAGGCAGATGATTGGGAAGGCATGGAAAAAGTAAAAAAGGAATGTGTTCTTCCGGTCATTGCCGATGAAAGTTGTATCGTGGAAAGTGATGTTGAAAATTGTGGCGGCTATTTTGATGGCATCAACATAAAATTGACAAAATGTGGTGGCCTGACCCCCGCCCGACGCATGATCCAAAAAGCCAAAGAACTGGGATTAAAAGTAATGGTTGGTTGTATGACAGAGTCCACAGTGGGAATATCGGCCATAGCACAACTGCTTCCGCAACTGGATTATGTGGATATGGATGGCCCTCTACTATTAAAAGAAGACATTGCGCAAGGTGTACAAATTCTGGAGGATGGCAAACTCATTTTCCCCGAGCTACCCGGTAGCGGAATACAATTGTTGTAATGGCCCTACCACTTGACCGTATACCTGACCGGACTATAGCTGTTGACGGTAAAGAATATCTCTATTTTGGAGGCACTTCGTATTTGGGGCTACAGTCCCATCCGCCTTTTATTGAGCTATTTTTTAAGAACGTGCAACAGTATGGCCTACATTATGGAGCATCCCGAAAATCCAATGTAAGGTTGGAAGTATACCCTAAGGCCGAGGATTTTTTAGGGAATTGGATAGGTAGTGAGGACTGCATAACTCTATCGTCGGGATATTTGGCTGCCCAATTGGTGGTACAGACCCTATTACAACAGGGGCACTCGGTTATTGCTGCGCCAAACGCCCATACGGCACTTTTGACCGATAAAATTATTATGACCAATAGTATTGAAGATTTGCAGGGTCAAGTTTCCAAAAGTTTGGAACAACCGCAAAGTCTTGCACCTGTCATTCTTTTTGATACCATTGATTTTTCGGGAGGACAATTCCCAAATTTTGAAACACTGCAAGGACTTCCATTGGACAAAGTTATTTTGGTGGGAGATGATTCTCACGGTATAGGTCTTGTGGGAAATGAAGGAAGTGGCTGCTATGCCATGTTGAAACAATTAAACCCCTTACAGCTTATCGTCTGTTGTTCTTTGGGAAAAGGTTTGGGAATCCAATCGGGAGCCATATTTGGTGCCAAAAGCACCATTGAAATGTTTGGGAATACTGCCTTTTTTGGAGCAGCCAGTCCAACTTCCCCAGCATTTATGGGCACGCTTATGGAGGCAAGGGCCATATATAATGAGCGAAGGAATATAGTGATGGAGCATTTAAAAATGTTTGAAGACAGCTATACTTTTTCAACACCGTTCAGCCATTTGGGCGGCCACCCTACTTTTGAGTTCTGCAACCCATCGCTGGCTCAATTTTTAAAGGACAATGGTTTTATTTTTACGAATTTCAATTATCCTGATGAAAATGGGCCTATAATCAGTAGAATTGTCTTGAGTGCCTACCATAGCAAGGAAGATATACAAAAACTTATAACCTGCTTGAACAGTTTTAAACCTTAGGTATGTTTTGCCAATTATTCCCGTCCATCGATGGGTCAAACTAAATAATTAAATAAAGATCATGAACTATTTCTTTTATCACAATAGAGGGTTTTTCCTTTTATTACTTGTTTCAACCTTAATCCTATCCTGCAAAACAGATGCCCCTGCAGATAACACAGCCATCGAGTCCATTATTTCCTCCGTAACCAACGCACATGTTCCTGATAAACGGGTGGCTATTTTTGATATAGAGGCCAAATCAACAAGTATCGGATATGTTATAAAAGGTGAGACCAATCTACCAAAAGCCTTGGAATCTCTAAAAGAGGAGCTTAAATCGCAACAAATCACCTATGTGGACAGCATTGAAGTCCTTCCCTCAAAAACCCTTGAAGGCCATATACAGGGAGTCATCAGAGTTTCGGTGGCCAATTTAAGGGCCAAAGCTTCACATGCTGGGGAAATGGTTACGCAAGCTACCATGGGAACACCGGTAAAAGTTTTTCAAAAACAAGGAAGCTGGTACCGTGTACAAACGCCAGACCAATATTTGGGTTGGGTAGATGGCGGAGGAGTGGTCCTTATGGACCAAGAACAATCCAAGGCTTGGAAAAATTCGGAGAAATTGATCTATACGCAAACCTTTGGCAACTCTTATTCGGATAAAACCCAGAATGCCCAAGTGGTATCGGATTTGGTTTTTGGGAACATTTTACAATTGGCCTCTGAACAGGGCGATTTTTTTGAAGTGATGTACCCAGATGGAAAAAAAGCATTTATTGCTAAATCTGAAGGGGTACCATACAACGAATGGAAATCACAACTTCCCTTTACCAAAGAAGCTTTGGTAGCAACTTCCAAGAGAATGCTGGGGATACCCTACTTATGGGGAGGAACTTCGGCCAAAGGTGTGGATTGCAGTGGTTTCACCAAAACCGTGTTTTTTATGAACGGGATGATTTTACCGCGTGATGCCTCCCAACAGGTACACGAAGGGGTTTTGGTTGATGAAACCGGTGATTTTGAAAAATTGGTTCCAGGAGATTTACTCTTTTTTGGAAGAAAGGCCACCGATACCACCCAAGAAAAAGCGACCCACGTGGGTATGTGGCTCGGAAACAATGAGTTTATCCACTCGGCTGGCGATGTACATATCAGCAGCATGGACAAGGATGCGGAAAATTACGATGAGTTCAACCACAACAGATACCTAAGAAGTAAGCGCATTTTAAACCAAAAGGACGAGGGAATTCTTTACGTAACGGAGCAGGACATTTTCTGAGTAATCTGTTAAAGTCTATAAAAGTAAAAGGCCATCCGATCGGATGGCCTTTTTTTATTAGAAACTAGATAGTTGTCTATTCATCCCACCAAACAGGAGCCGTAGGCTCTTCCTTATTTGCGGAAACATTATCAGGGTTACGGGTCTCCTCAGTATCAGGATATACCGCCCTGACCAACCATTGGTTTGGGTATTCGCTTTCCGCACTATCTTCTGGAAGTGCCAAATCCAAGAACACATCAGGTGAAAAATCATACCTCCTAAAATCCACAAAGGTTTCTGGATTTAGAAAATTGGCAATGTACTTTTCTTTCATAATATGGTTGAGCATTAATCCGGAAGCTCCCATGGCAATTGTTGGATCTGCCAAATAATCGGTGCCGTCAACACTTAACTTATCCATATTGGCAGAGATACCAGCCAGATAGGCATTATAGGCATCTTCCGATGAGCCTGTACTGGTCTCATTTCCACCATTGACCAGAAACTCTGCTTCTGCCTTTATGAACATGGCTTCTGCGTATGATATGACGACCATTGGTGAATCTAGTGAAGAGTAGTAGCCACTATCAGCAAAATCAGTATTTGCAGACTCGCCATCAGAAGATAATCCAAGTCCCCCGGAAACATAGCCCCGATAAGGGTCTCCTGGCTCCCCTTCAATATCTGCATAGACGGGCAACCTTGGGTCTATACTAACCGTGCCCCCTGTAAAAGGATAGGAAGTCCCATCCATATAGCTTACCAATTGGTCACCAATTTTATCGTGTGCATTACCTGTTTCAACGGCCAGCACTTGTCTGGAGTGCCAAGGGTTTATGTTCCTTTCCTCAAAAAAGATTTGAAAATCATCATCATTTGATGCAAAGCCGTTATCTATATAGGATAGCGCTTCTGTTGCAGCAGCCACTCCATTTACTTCCGATAAATGAAGGGCATATCTGGCCCTGAGCGTATATGCGGCCCTTAACCATTGTTCAACATCGCCCCTATACACAATATCACCGGTTGAAGTGGGAGAAAATTCAGATTCGTTGGCTTTGCCCAAGTCTGCTATGGCCTCTGCCAACAAAGCATCTATTCCTTGATAAATAGTCTCTTGGGTGTCGAAGGCCGGAGAGGTATTCCCTACCCCCATTGAAGCTTGGGAATACGGTACATCGTCCCAATTATCTGTTGCCAGCCCAATATTTATAGCCATCAATACCTTGGCTATCCCGCTGAAGTGGTTGGAGTTGGACTCTTCTGCTTTCTTCAGGATGGTATTTATGTTGGGCAGTGCATACAAATAAATCTGGCTCCAAGCTGATGCATTGGAGGTAGCCCCACTAGATGTTCCTCCCTGTCCCGTAAAGTATTGGGTGTAATTTCCAAAGGTACGCTCGGTCCAGTATTGGGCTAAGACGGTATGGTATATTGCTGGCCCTAAAAGGTCGTTCATACTGAGTTGTTCTTCCGTGGCCGAACCCGAAGGTGTGTTCACATCGAAATAGTCCTTACTACATCCGAAGGTCAACAAGGCCAAACAACAGATTACTGTTTTTATGAATATGTTTCTTTTCATGTTTATTTTTTTTTAAAATTCAAAGGTTAGCCCAAATGAGTAACTCTGCGTAAGAGGTGTCGTGAGTCCAGTAAATCCATAAATATTGCTTCCTGCACTGAACTGGTTGCCTTCTGGGTCAAAACCATCAAATGGTGTCCATAAAATAATGTTGTTTGCGTTTGCATTGATTGCGGCTCTTGTCATACCGATCCTACTCAAAAGCTTTTTTGGAAGATCATAGCTCAATCCTATGGTTCTCAGTTTTACCCAGGATCCGTCTTGCAATAAAACCTCCGAGGCTGCATTGTAGTTGTTGGCATCTCTATAAAAACCATTGGCTGTTACCAACAATTCTTGGGTATTGGGAACAAAACCACCGTTACCATCATCCATAACGCCTTCCAACACCCTTGTTTCATCCCTGAACTCTGTGAGTTTTAAGTTACCGTTTCTTATTCCATTGCGCCTTCCCCTGTCGTACAAGTCACCTCCAGCCTTGTATTCCACTAGGAAATTAAGTCCAAAATTCTTGTATTTAAAGTAGTTTGAAAGTGTAAGCACATAATCTGGGAATGCGTTGCCCACTACTACTTTTTGGTTATCTCCCTCTGTATAAAAACCTGAGTTTTCTGATCCCGTGACCACCCATTTTCCTTCCGGTCCAACATAACGCTGGCCATCTGGCGCAGTTTGGAACACCCATCCATAGAGTGTGCCCAGCTCATCCCCAACTTTGGCCTTGGCCGTAATCCAGTCATCAAAGAAAACGATTTCATCCAAATCATTTGGAATGGCAGTTACCTTGCTCCCATTGGTAAAGAAATTAGCAATAGCTTCCCAGCTGAAATCCTGATTGTTGAAAATCTTGTAACTCAAAAGCAATTCATGGCCCCATGTCTCAAAATCACCTGCGTTCCTTACAACACTGGACAAACCTGACGAATATGCGGCCCCCACTGGAAATATCTGATCGGAAACTTTGGATTTATAGTATGAATAATCCAATCGTAATCGATTTTTCAAGAACCGGAGATCTGTTCCTATTTCAAATGTGTTGTTTCTTTCAGGGATTAAATCTGGATCACCAAACTGTGTGCTTGCCCTAAATCCTCCTGCACCGCTGAACGGAAAATCACTGTCATTTATGAAGTATTGTCCAATCTGTCCAAAGTTGGGGCCTTTACCTACTTGTGCCCAAGAGCCCCTAAGCTTACCAAAAGTAAGAAAGTCGCCATCTGGATCAATAACATCGTTGAACAAGTATGATAGACTGGCGCTTGGGTAAAAGAAAGACCTGTTTTGGGGAGGCATGACCGAAATCCAGTCATTACGTCCAGTTAACGTCAAGAACAGTACATCCTTATACTCAAACCTTAAATCTCCAAAAACACCCATGTTTCTTAATTGGGTAACGGTAGTATTGCCAAAAAGGTTCAAGGTATTGCTGATTTCATTGATACCAGGCACATTTAAACCCTCCCCCCTAATGAAAGAATAATCGGTTTTTATATCGGATAGTTGATGACCCAAGGTCATTGAGGCCCTAAAATCATCGGAAAAGTCCTTTGTGAATGTTGCCAAGAAATTAGACTCCAAGCCTAAAAAGTTGATATTCTCATTTACGATGAATCCACCAACCTGACTTCCCACATCCACATCGGCAGGCACAAAACGGTTACGTAGATCCGAATAGTTGTCCACCTGTGCAGAATAGGTTATGTTGGCCCAATTAGCGGGGGTCCAGTTGAAGGTCACGTTACCGACCCATCGGTTTACATCGTCTTTAAGGTTACTTTTTTCGGCCAGATACCTTGGGTTGTCTATAATTCCGTTTGAGTAGTTTTTCTCTGACCCATCTGGCAGCAAATAGTCATTTATGTCAAAGGTTGCCGCCCAATAAGATAATGAGCTATACACCGACTTGTCTCCTCCAACACCTCTGGCACCACCAGAGTTGGTATATGCTATGGAAGAGTTTATCCTAAACTTGTCGTTTACCTTATACCCGCCTTTTAGTCTAAAGTTGAGCTTGTCGTAATATGTATTGGGCAAAATACCTTCATCACTACTTTTCCCAGCGGAAAAATAATAATCAAACTTATCGGACGCACCGCTAATGTTAAAGTTCACTTGAGTGTTCACACCTGTCCTGAACAAGTTGTAAGGGCTATGGAACTTATCATTGCTCAAATCAACAACCGTATCATCATCCAGGGTAAAACTATCATCTGTATACGGGACCCCCCATGCATAGAAAGAGAACCCTGCATATCTGGTATATCCATCCGGACTGTTAGGGTCGTCTACCGCAGGTATCTTTGTGGTTCTATGTCCTTCCCTATAAATGGTCTGTAGTTCTGGTGTCTTTTTTACTTCCCTAAAAGATGTTGATGCACTTACGCCTATCCTTGTACGTCCTTGCCTTCCTTTCTTGGTGGTGATCACAATGGCACCATTGGACGCCCTTATCCCGTACAAGGACGTGGCCGCCGCACCCTTGAGCACGTTAAAGCTCTCTATATCTTCTGGATTAATGTCCCCTGCCCTATTTGAAAAGGCAAATTGCTCATTGCTACCTGTTGCATTAGATCCCGCACTGGGCAAAACATTTCCTGTAAAAGTGTCGTTGTTAAGTGCAATCCCATCCACAATGATCAAAGGTTGGTTATCTCTTCCTGGATTCACTGAGGTAACCCCCCTGATCAGTATATCCACACCACCACCGGCCGATCCCGAAGTTCGGTTGATTTGAACCCCGGCCACCCGGCCACTCAATGTTTCCAGTGGGTTCACATTTCCAGCGAGGTTCAATTCCTCTGCATCTACCTTTTGCACGGAATATCCAAGTGATTTTTCCTTTTTCTCAACACCAAAAGCAGTGACCACCACTTCATCCAATTGTGTTGAATCTTCTTCCATGACTACATTGAGCCTGGTCTGCGAACCTAAGGTAATGTCTTGGGTAAGCATACCCAAGTACGAAAACCGCAGTACTTGTCCGCTTGAAGCCGAGATGGAATAATTTCCATCAAAATCTGTTGTAGTGCCATTTGCCGTTCCCTGAACAACAATGGTGACACCTGGTAGAGGTTGTCCTGATGAGTCAGTCACCGTTCCTGTGATGGTCTGTCCATAAGCAGTAAGCCCCATGAACAAGCCCATCAAAATGAAATAAACGTTCTTCATTCTTTAGTTTTATGTTATTTTTTTATGAATATTGATAAAAAAATTCAATAATCAAACAATTGCCTTCAAAAATGTTGTATTTATAAAAAAACAGCGGTGAGAATGTGCAATATTCAAAAAAACATGGATAACTACAATATTTTTCTAATTTTCATTTTCTTGATGTTGTTCACTACAACTTGAGCACAATTGGCAACCTGTTAATTTTTTAGCCTATTTTTTATGGATTCATTACTTTTTTCCGTATCTTAATTAAGGCTTAACAATTGCTAACTTAAACACACCTGTCATGAAAAAAATACTTGGATTGGTTTTTTTGGTGTTCATTTTTATTTCCACGGCATGGTATGCACCTCCAAAACCAGAAATAATGCATTCCATTGAAGGAACTTGGGAGCTACAAAGTTTTTATCACTACGATGATGGTGTAAACATTTCGGATACTGTACCCAAAGCCGATGGGTATCGGCAAGTTAAAATGTATTATAACGGTAAGGTTATGTGGACACGTTATGTGCCCCAAGACCCTGTTGAATGGTTTGGATATGGTCAATATAAAGTTACGCCGGATTCCTTGATTGAAACTTTGGAATATGCCTCTTCCTCAATGATGAGTGCGCTGGACACCCTTAGGGTATTCCGATTTGAGTTGGATATTACGGAAAATACCTATAGCCAAATAAGTTTTGATGAAGAAGGAAACAGGACTTTTTCTGAAAATTACATCCGAATTGATTGATTCAACATGTAACACACCAAAAAGGCACTGGAATTCCAGTGCCTTTTTTTGTTCTCATAGCGTGTATTTCCTAAACCTCTATGGTGTCACGGTCTCCTTGCTTTCAACCATTGCCAGATAACGCTCAGCATCCAAAGCGGCCATACATCCTGTTCCTGCAGCCGTAATGGCTTGTCTATAGATTTTATCTTGGGCATCTCCACTAGCAAAGACACCGGGTCTGCTGGTCTTGGTAGATTTAGCTTCGGTAATAAGATAACCCGTTTCGTCCATTTCCAACTGTCCTTTAAAGATGTCGGTGTTTGGTTTATGTCCTATAGCAATAAAAAGTCCCGTAATGGCGATTTCCTCTTTTTCCCCTGTTTGGTTATTTACCATTCTTAGGCCTTCTACCACTTGATCACCTATTACTTCATCTACTTCTGTATTATATCGTATTTCGATATTTTCCAAAC
>JAUICT010000483.1 GCA_030429325.1 Bacteroidia bacterium | reverse complement strand
AAGTGTCCTTTGGGGAATATATGGTGGTGTGCAGTGTTACCCCATCCCGCATTTCAATATCCACTTCCTGCTTGGTATAATGATCTTGTACATAGGTGTCAACCGGTTGAACCTCTGTCTTTACCACTTTTTTACAACTGCCAATTACCAACAACAGGCTAACACTTAGAAACAGAACCTTGACCAAACTTTTCATGTTTTATATTTTGATTGCCTAAAACTACTAAAGTTCCGCAGAGTATCCCAAACAAAAAAGGAGCCCCTTACGAGACTCCTTATTTCTGTGCGGTTATTTTTCTTTATAAGTTGAAGGCTGCTTTCACGGCATTCACTTTATCCAATTTTTCCCATGTGAACAGCTCTACCTCCCTTTCAATTTTTCCATTATAAGGTGATTCAAAGACCTTGGTCAAGGTTTGGGGCTGTTTCCCCATATGGCCATAGGCTGCCGTTTCCAAATAGATGGGATTTCGCAGTTTCAAACGTTCTTCAATGGCAAAGGGTCGCATATCAAAAAGTTCAGATGTCTTTTTGGCAATCTCACCATCGGTCAAGTCCACATTGGCAGTCCCATAGGTATCCACAAAAATGGATGTGGGTTCCACCACCCCAATCGCATAACTCACCTGCACCAAAATCTCATCGGCTACTCCCGCAGCCACCAAGTTTTTGGCAATATGTCGCGCCGCGTAGGCCGCACTGCGGTCCACCTTGCTGGGATCCTTTCCACTAAAGGCACCACCACCATGCGCTCCCTTTCCACCATAGGTATCCACAATGATCTTACGGCCGGTAAGACCAGTATCGCCATGTGGGCCACCGATCACAAACTTTCCAGTGGGGTTCACATGGTATTTGATGGCATCGTTGAATAGTTTCTGGATGTTTTCGGGCAAAAGTTCCTTGACCCTTGGAATCAATATTTTGATTACATCTTCCTTGATCTTCGCTTGCATCTCGGCATCCGTTCCAAACTCATCGTGCTGGGTAGAGACCACAATGGTATCGATGCGTTGTGGCAGGTTGTCATCCGAATATTCTATGGTCACCTGCGCCTTGGCATCGGGGCGTAGGTAGGTCAATTGGGTGCCTTCCCGCCGCAATTCTGCCAAAACCTGCAGAATTTTGTGCGAAATATCCAAGGCCAAGGGCATGTAGTTGTCCGTTTCCTTGGTGGCATACCCGAACATCATTCCCTGATCACCGGCACCTTGCTCTTCTTTATTGCCACGATCTACCCCTTGGTTGATTTCTTGTGATTGTTCATGGATTAAGGAAATCACCCCACAGGAATCACCACTGAACTTATACTCCCCTTTGGTGTAGCCAATATTGTTTATGACTTCCCGGGCAATACTCTGAAGGTCCAAATAAGTATCACTCTTCACTTCACCTGCCAAGACCACTTGTCCCGTGGTCACCAAGGTTTCACAGGCCACTTTGCTCTCGGGGTCAAAGGCCAAAAAATTATCCAAAAGGGCATCACTGATCTGATCTGCAATTTTATCTGGATGTCCCTCGCTTACCGATTCTGAGGTAAACAAATATGCCATTGTATTTCGTTTTTAGTGTGGATAGTTTTGACGGAAATGCCGTAAGAAGTTTACAATGCTTCATCAAGAAGCCCGAACCAGGTTCGTATAAACTGCTTTAGCATTTTTGTACACCCCTCCGTGGGGTGACCGAGGTTGCAATCAGTCAAATCTATCCTCATTCAGATGGGCAAAAGTACATATTTGCCACATATTTTAAAACTTTGTTTTTTTCACACTCGACAAGTTTTCCATTTCAACTGGTTTTTTTTCTTCTACTGGATATACTTTGTATATTGCGCGATGGTTCCCCAACCATAATATACCAACTTTAAACACTATCATCCCATGCATATTGCGGTAGCAGGAAACATTGGCGCCGGAAAGACCACCTTGACCAACTTACTTGCCAAACATTATAAGTGGGACGCCCATTTTGAGGACGTAGTAGACAATCCATACCTGGACGATTTCTATACCCAAATGGAGCGATGGAGCTTTAACCTGCAGATTTATTTTTTGAACAGTCGCTACCGACAGATTCTCAAAATCCGTGAGAGTGGCAAGAATGTGATCCAAGATAGGACCATTTATGAGGATGCCCATATTTTTGCACCCAACCTACATGCCATGGGGTTGATGACCAACCGGGATTTTGAAAACTACAAAAGTCTTTTTGAGTTGATGGAGACCTTGGTACAACCGCCTGACCTGTTGATATACCTTCGCAGTTCCATCCCTAATTTGGTGAACCAGATACATAAGCGCGGACGGGATTACGAGAACAGTATCTCCATTGATTACCTCAGCCGATTGAACGAACGCTACG